>DVLA01000071.1 GCA_018715745.1 Candidatus Coprenecus stercoripullorum | reverse complement strand
TATCAGTTTCATATTCCAACAGAAGTTTCAAGCTATGAAGATTTTGAATGGAATATAAGGCTTTCTGAAACAGCATTAAAAGAGCAAATAGAAATTTTCCATCCTCTTTTGTAGCTCGTTTTTTGAGATTTTAGAAGATTATACTAATTTTGCATCCACAAGAGTTACCTAAACAAGCAAAGCAATGCAGACTACGGCAATTAGGACGGTTGCCAACTCATTACCCGAAAAAGGGGTAATTCTTCTAACTCTTTTGATTTCAGATAGGTATATTCTTTTTGCAGGATTAGAAATATTCCTGATAAACGGGCAGCACTTGCAGAGTATTGAATGCCAAAGATACGCTATAGGCCGCATATACTTGGGCGCCTCGGCAATCGCAAACAAGCTTGCATTGCTCTCGGCTTCTGAGTATCTTTGCCAAAATCAATTGGGATAATGCCGATACCTGTCAATATAGAGCAGCTGCTGAACGCAACGTCCATCGAAGGGGCACGCATCGAATACAAGAAAGGATGGAATCCCGATGCCATCTATCGCTCAATCTGTGCCTTTGCCAATGACTTCGACAACAGCGGAGGCGGTTACATTATAGTAGGCGTACAGGAACAGAACGGACGGCCGGTGAGGCCCGTAAAAGGATTGGATTTGAATGAAATAGAGCCGATAGAAAAGGATATGATCGGTTTCAACAATCTGATTCAGCCGGCATACTATCCACACACAAGCCTTGAGGATGTAGACGGGAAGAAAGTGCTGGTCATCTGGGTTCCTGGCGGTGTCAGCCGCCCGTATAAGGTACCGGACGAAGTTACGGCCAAGCATAAACGTTACAATTACTATATCCGCTACAACTCCTCGTCTATCATTGCAAAAGGAGAATTTGAAAAGGAATTGCTGGAACTGACCAATCAGATACCGTTCGATGACCGTGCAAATATGCAGGCATCGCTGAAAGACATATCCAGGACACTGGTGAGGGATTTCCTGATCAAGACTGGAAGTCGACTTGCAGACAGCATCGAAGAGTCCAGGTTTTCAGATATACTTCAGCAGATGGACATCGTGGCAGGACCGGCAGAGGCACTGGTACCGAAGAACATCGCCCTCATGATGTTCTCGGACAATCCCTCCAAGTTTTTCCCTTATACCCAAGTAGATATTGTCGTATATCCGAACGGAAAGCTACAGAATCCATCAAACTTCATAGAAGTTCCTTCCATCAAAGGTCCGGTAGACTGGATGATTAACGAGGTTATGACTTATCTGCGCACGAATATCATCAAGGAGCGCGTGGTCAAACCGGGAAACAGGGCAGAATCCTTGCGTTTCTTCAATTATCCGTATCAGGCACTGGAAGAAGCAGTGGTCAACAGTCTTTACCACAGGGATTACCAGATGCGCGAGCCTGTGGAAATCACTATTGAGCCGGACTGCATACGGATTATCAGCTACGGCGGGCCGGACCGGTCTATAAAACTGGACGACCTTAACCGTGGCGTGGCTCATGCCCGGCGTTACCGTAACCGCAAACTCGGGGACTTTCTAAAGGAGCTGGATCTGACGGAGGGAAAGGCCACCGGTATTCCTACTATAATCAAGGAGATGAAAGCCAACGGTTCCCCTGCCGCCTCCTTTGAGACTGACGATGCCAGAACTTACTTTATAGTGACATTCCCCATCCATCCGGTATTTGTCCAAAATGAGCCCCAAAATGAGCCCCAAAATGAGCCCCAAAATACAGTGCCTGTCACCCGCAGGCAGAACGAGATATTGAGGTTGATAAAAGCCGACGGAAGAATCACACGGGCACAAATGTCCGGACAGCTGAAGATATCGGAAGCCACCATAAAAAGAGAGATAAAATATCTCCGGGAACACGGCATACTGCGGTATGACGGTCCGGCAAAATCCGGCAAGTGGATTGTGAACACTGATATTGACATTGTAGTACACATATAACTAAAAAGCCATGATGGACTTTGAGGAATATATAAGGCAGGGAGAGCCGTCGAGGGCGGAGCGGACGGGTTAAAGGTCCGGAATGAACCTTTAAAGTCCAATTTAAAGGCTCAAAATGAACCTTTAAATAATCTGACCGAAAAGGCCTCCTTGACAGAAATAGCTGTCCTACAACTTATAGCGGAGAATCCATCTGTCAAGATTGAAGATATGGCAGCCAATACTAAAAAGTCGAGGAGCACGATAAAGCGGGCAATTGACCGGCTCAGGGAGAAAGGCATCATAGAAAGGACTGGCGCAAAGAAAAACGGATCTTGGAAAATATTGAACGGCAATGAACACTGAACACGAAAAATACATGCGGGAGGCGCTGAAAGAGGCGCGGAAAGCCGAGGACGAGGGGGAGATTCCCATCGGAGCGGTAGTGGTGTGCGGAGGGCGGATTATCGCCCGGGCGCACAACCAGACCGAGACCCTGCACGACCCCACCGCCCACGCCGAGATGCTTGCCATTACAGCCGCAACCAATTATCTGGGCGGAAAATACCTGCCGGAATGCACCGTATACGTCACGGTTGAACCTTGTCCCATGTGCGCGGCCGCAATGGCATGGGCACAGACAGCAGCGGTAGTCTACGGGGCCGACGACCCGAAGCGCGGTTATTCATTGTTTTCCCCGAACCTGCTTCATCCGAAAGCAAAAGTAACCAAAGGCATCCTGGCCGACGAATGCGGAGAAACGCTTACCGGCTTTTTCAGGAAAATACGCAGACAATACGAATGAATCCGGAACTCCTGCTTGACCTGGGTTATATAGGGCTGTTCATTGGGACATTCATTGCAGCCACCATAGTGCCGTTCTCGTCCGATTTTCTGATAATAGGCATTCTGCTGGCAGGAGGGGACCCTGCCGTATCATGGGCGACAGCCACGGCAGGCAACTGGCTCGGAGGGCTGACTTCCTATTGGATCGGCCGTATCGGCAAGTGGGAATGGATAGAAAAATGGTTCCATGTCAAGGAAGAGACGCTTCAGAAACAGAAGTCAAGAATAGACAGGTTCGGGGCTCTGCTGGCATTTATGACCTGGCTTCCTTTCGTGGGCGACGTATTCGCCATCGGCCTCGGCTTTTATAAACTGCATTTCGGCAGATGCGCACTTTTCATGCTTATTGGGAAAGGTGTCCGGTTCGCATTCTGGATAGCGCTGTATTATATATTCGGAGACAGCCTGCCCTCCATCATAGAATAGGTCATGCCCGCACCGGAATAGCCGCTGCCATATAAACGGAACGGCCGGAATCAGTACCGGCCGTCAGTCTAAAAACATTACCGTAAGGCTATATTCAGATTACATCCTCTACCTTCGTTTCCGCATCCGGAAGTGAGAAATAGCTCTCGGCCACATTGTATGCAAGGCCTCTCCTGGAAGTAGTTCCCTCAGGATCGAGCCAGTAGCAAAGCTGGGGTATAAACTTGTAAAGTCCTTCAGAAATCATCCTGCATTCCGACTCCATGCCCTGTACCCCGTTGAACGGAGCATACAACGGATGGTATTCCATCGTAAATGTAAAGTCTTCACCCGTGCCGAGCACCCCGGGACGCCAGTACGGATTCTGCGAATCATCCTTCCATTCTATCAGGTCGCTTCCGGAGCCGGTATGCCAGAATTCTATATAGGCCGATGCCTCGCCGCCCGTGACGGCTGTCCCGTAGGCAGTAGTATACGAGTTCATCTTTGCAGCCAGCGCCTCACTCGCTTCAGCGGGATAAGGGTTCAGTATTCTGTATGTAGGGGTCTCGGCCGTGAGGGACTTCTGGACATCCACTTCGATTATCATCTCCGTAAAATTGTCATAAAACTGGCCTTTCCCTTCCAGCGTAGTCCACGTGGAAGTCATCAGGGAAACTATTACCGAATCGCCGGGATATTCCGGATTGTCAGGAACATGTACGGCAATCCATCCTTCATACAGGACATCCTGCTGGATCTGTGACAGATCGACAATAATGGAAGCGGCAGCCTCGCCTGCAGCAAAATCCACGGACGAAGGGACGCCTATTTCCGCGGGAAGATCCGTAGTAATAGGATACGAAGCCGCATCTTCATCTACCGTACGGGTCAGGGAAAGAGTAATATCCGTTGTTCCCAAGGGCAACTCGTTGTCGGTATAGACGCTCTGGTCGAAAGACACCTCTTCCTTTACCACTTCCGGAACATCCGGTTCTGATCCTCCGCCACCGCCATTACCGTTATTATTATTGTTGTTATTGTTCCCGTCCCCGCCTTCACAGGAGACGAAAACAAACAGAGGCAGACATACAAGTCCGAGCAGTTTCCTAAACATTCTCATCGTAACAAATATTAGTAATCCAAAATGCAAAAATAAACAAAATCGACATTCTACAACATTGTAGACCGGTTTTTGGAAACAAATAAGAAGACATCTCTTATATAGAGACGTGCAAAGATATTAATTATTCGGGATAATAGTTTTACGCAGACAGAAAAATCCGTTGCTATCATAGCCGGTCACATATGGCATGATGTACAGGGGATTGGCCATGGAGGAATCTCTATATAAGAGATGTACACCATATTTATTAACTTTTAATTTAAAAAGTATGAAAAAAATCGTTATCTTACTTTTCGTCGCGGTTGCTGCAACATCCTGCGCGTCTGTTACCATTATTCCCAAAGCAGTAAATACTGTCAATTCCGTTTCGCTCTCCGAACTCAACCTGGATCGCGAAGACTATGACGTCCTCAATACTGCAACATCCGAGGCCACTATTATCTACAGGGAAAAACGCAGGCAGATAGAAATTTTCGATGCCGGTAACGAGTTCTCAATCTCATATCAGAAGACAAGGTTCGGCTGGCTGTTCAATGAATCTACCGGCATTATGAGGCTCGGCTTCCTTACCAACGATTACGAGGACTACAATGTTTTTGCCATACAGCCTGAAGAGCTTGCAAGGAGACTGGCCATTTACAGACTTATCAATGTCTCGAAACTCAACGGCGCCGACGGCATCATAGAGCCCGTCATATCTACAAACATAGAACAGCAGGGCAAGGACATCATCTTTAAGACGACCGTATCTGCCAAGATGATTAAACTGCATACCAACGAATAAGGCATAAGCATATGAAGACCAGACTTTTTCTCGCGGCCGTCCTCGCAGTTGCGATAACGGCAGGCTGCTCGATAGCAAGAAAGGCGATAGGTCCCGCGTCAATAAACCTCGCCCTCACTCAGGAACCTTATGCCAACAGGTACACTCAGATGAGTTACGGCATACGTCTGAACTTCTCGGACGGAAGGGCAGATACAAGGGTTCTCCAGAAATACGACGCCAGCGCTACAATGATTCCGAGTGTAAATGTCAACCCGGATGTGATGTCATTCATACCCGAAAGCATGCGGCGCTATATGAGGACCATGGGGTTCAATCTCGATGCCGACATCGCCACCGACTACATGATGTCGGTCACTGTAAAGGAATTCACCGTAAACTACCTTTCAGGACTGGGATGGGCCGCTACCGTACAGTTCAACATTGAAATACACGATTCCAACAGGCAGCTCGTATATCCCAACGTGACGGTCATAGGCAGGTATAACGTACAGGGGTCGGCGACAAGTTTCTCCACTGCCACTACTGTTATAAACAAGGCTTACGCCAATGCCCTCGAAGATGTGGACTGGGACAGGATAGCGTTTTTCCTGACCAAGGCATCCAACCCGGCCAACGAAGCTAACAAACAGGTGACAGGAGAAGGCAACACTGCTTTGGAATCCACTGTAATACGCTGGTTCATCGAGTCGTCGCCAAGAGGTGCCGACATATCCACCCGCATTATCTCCTCTACTCCCGAAGTAAAGAACACCAACTCGAACTATGTCGGAAGCACTCCGTATGAAACTACAGAGACTTTTGATATAAAAGGATTGACTTTCAATAATTCGGGCAATGTACAGATTGAAGTCACCTGCGAGATGCCGGGCTACATCACCCAAAGGAGAAGGTTCAACCTCCGTCAGGCAATCGAACAGAAAGAAATATCCACGAAATTCAACCTGGTAAAGGAAGGCGGTATGTAGCAGACATTAACACTGTCCTGAAAGCCGACGGGCGACTGTTGTGTGCCCGTCGGCTTTTTTTTGGACTTTAAATGAATTTCCGTATTTTTGTTTTTCAGTTTTGACCTATGGTGTAATGGTAGCACTACAGATTTTGGTTCTGTCTGTAGAGGTTCGAATCCTCTTAGGTCAACAATGACAAAAAAACTCATCATTCTGATGGCCATTACACTCCTTTCAGGGTGTAATTTTCATAATGGCAGGAATCAGGCAGCACACGGCCCCCATGAATTCCCTTACGTCACCCCTCCAGCCATGGTCTCTTCCAGGGAAGAGGCAGTGGAATATACAGTTCCGAGATTCTGGAACAGATACATCGACTCGGCTTTCATATGGGAGGGACAGTTCAAGGATGACAGCACGGTCGTAGGCGGAGTAAAGAGGGAGGAAATGGACAAAGCCGTAAAGGACTATGTATGGCTGCTTTGGGGAACCTCCCAGGATGCGGCCAGAAGTTCATTGCAAAACCTGATGGCCTCACTTGAGGCGGCATCGGAGAGTGCGGGGCGGGACAGGATTTACAGTTTCCTTACGTCCGCACTGGAAAACATGCTGTACGACCCCAATTCCGACTTCAGGAACGAAGAGATGTTCATTCCCGTTGCGGAAAGCATCCTGCGCTGCAGAGCCGATTCGTCGAACAGGCACAGATACCGGTTCTACATGGAAAACTGCCTTAAAAACAGGGTCGGGCAAAAAGCGGCAGACTTTTCATATACCGACAGCAGAGGCGGAATTCATACGCTTTACGGTACTCCGGGGGAATATACCCTCCTGCTGTTTTCCAACCCGGGTTGTCCCTCCTGCAGGGAAACAGTAAGCCGGCTGCATTCATCGGAAGCCATAT
The DNA here is from genome assembly GCA_018715745.1 of Candidatus Coprenecus stercoripullorum. GTDB lineage: Bacteria > Bacteroidota > Bacteroidia > Bacteroidales > UBA932 > Coprenecus > Coprenecus stercoripullorum. Next base: position 65,671 of record DVLA01000071.1, on the reverse strand, counting down.
CCGGCCTGATTGGCGAGGGAAGGCTTACCCTCCTCAGCATATACATAGACGAGGATATCGGAAACTGGCTGGACATGCTTTCAGAGTGGCCGGAAGAATGGGAAACGGGTTACAACCATGACCTGACAATAAGAGACGAACTTGTCTACGATGTACGCGCCATTCCATCCCTGTATCTGTTGGACAGGGACAAAAACATTATTTTCAAGGACATATCTACAACAATGCTGTTGCTGATGCTTCAGACAAAGCCCCTGTGACCGGCCGATGCGGCATCCCGGGCCGGCTACATGTATTCGCGGCCGGAGAGCCCGCGCCACAAGGCATAATACTTCAGGATAGAAACCGGCTTTGACGCGACCATCTGATAGCGCAGGGACTCGCCGCAGTTGAAATACATCGAACGGGAAAGGAATGTACCGTAGCCGGTAATCCCGGATATAGGACAAACGATTTTACGGCCGTCGAACGAAAGCTCGAGGCGGTCACCGAAAACCGCAACCGAAGCGCTGCCTGACAAGAGCCTGCCTGTCCCGTTCTCTATCAACGTGAGTTCAAAGCCGTCATCGGATATTATCGGCTCGTCGACCATGGCCCTGAGCCTTTCTCCGTGTTCCCGGACCCATTTTTTCTGAAACCTGTTCCACTGGGCAAAATTGTCAAACGGCATATTCTCCCCCTTTCCGAACCATCCCGTGTCGAGATATTCGGCAGACAGGCCGCAGCTGCATGAAACCCTGTTCCCTGATGTGGCTATCGTTCCGAACCGCAGGCAGTGCGGGCAAAGATAGGCCGCATATTGCAGGCCTTCGGCCAAAGCCTTACCCTTATAGCGGTCGCCGTGAAGATCCTGCTCGGCATAGGCGTCTACATACAAATCCCTGCAGATAGCGGCATATACCTGTCCGGCTGTCATGGCGGACAGCTCCTGAGGTGAATATTCATGTACAAGTTCCCCCCGCATCGGCCCTTTCCTTTTGTGCAATGCCCAACGTGGACGGAGCAGATAGCCGCCGGTAAAGCGGTACGTGACAAGGGCGACGCCCGTATCCTTCACCAGTGATGCCGTTCTCGGAGATATATACTCGGTCTCCCCGTCCCACGTACGGTTCCCTTCCGGAAACATACCGACCGATACGCCAGCCCTCAGATTGGCTTCGATAAGTGCAATGGCTGCATCCCCCTTCGCCCCTTTCTCGCGGGGGATAATCCCGAAAAGGGGATTAAGGAAAAATCCTGCTACTCCCTTTGTCAATGAGGCATTTGCCACAAAACGCATGTGCCTGCGCGTCCCTATGACCATAAGCGCCGGGTCCAGGTTTTGGGTATGGTTGCCAAGGCACAGAAAGGTCCTGCTCCTTACCTTGCACGGCTTATACCTGACATGAAGGAAGATATTGACAAACGGCCCCACAAACGTGCGGCATAAAGCATAGACCATCCTTTGGAAAGCCACTCCGCGGATTATCCTGCCTTTATCGGAAACATCCACCGTCACAGCTCCTTCCCGGCTTTTCCCGCCTCTTCCTCTTCAAGCACCCTGTAGGCAACTTTGCCAACGAGTGTCTTCGGCAGCTCCTTCCTGAACTCGATATCGTAAGGCATGGCATATCTGGCTATGTATTTCCGGCAATATGCCAGAAGCTCTTCCTTCAGGGCCACCGAAGGCTCAATACCGGGTTTCAGCATCACGAATGCCTTCACCTTCTGCATTTTGTACTGATCCGGCACCCCTATTACACAGCTCATCTGCACCTTTTCGTGAGCATCGATAATATTCTCGAGCTGTGCAGGATACACATTATATCCAGAAGTAATTATCATTCTCTTTATACGGCCCTTGAAATAAATGAATCCCTGATCGTCCATTATCCCGAGATCCCCGGTATAAAGCCATGTCATGCCGTCCGCATGGACTCTCAGTGCCCTGGCAGTTTCTTCCGGCCTGTTATAATATCCGGCCATGACGGTAGGGCCGGATATCAGAATCTCCCCCTCCTCACCATAAGGCAGTTCTTCATCCGTATCAGGTTTTACGATTTTATAGTACGTGTCAGGAAAAGGGATGCCTATGCTCCCTTCCTTTGACAATTCCACCGGAGTCAGGCAAGATGCGGTAACACACTCGGTAGTACCGTAGCCCTCCCTGATCCTGATAGACGAGTTATGCGATGACAGGAAGTCGTCGAACTTCTTTTTCAGCTCGATTGAAAGCGAATCGCCACCGGAAAACACGCCTTTGAGATGCGACAGGTCGGCATGCGTCATGTTCGGAAGCCGCAGAAGAGCCTCATAGAGGGTGGGAACACCGGCCATGAAGTTGCATTTATACCTTGTAATCAACTTGGAATAACTTTTTGCCGTAAACCTGGGCACAAGCACGCAACGCCCCCCTTTGGCAAGCATGGTATGTATGCACACCCCGAGCCCGAATCCGTGAAATATAGGCATGGCCGCGAGCATGCGGTCTCCGGGCACAAACATGGGATTCGTCGCAATGACCTGTTCGGCCAGTGCATTGAAATTACGGTTGGTCAGCACTATCCCCTTTGTCGTGCCGGTCGTGCCCCCCGAGTAGAGGATAACCGCAGGGTCATTGTCCCCCCTGTCCACCTTGTAATTGTAGAAACAGCACCCGGAAAGTTTCATAAAATCCTTCCAGCTTATGACCGGAGCGTCCTTGGGAATCCTGGCTATCTTATATCCCTCCGTAAGCATGTAGCCTGCGCGCAAGGGTTTGGATAGTTCGTCCTTTATCCTGGCCAATATGACATTGACAATACCGGTGTTTTTCCTGATGGCCTCTATCTTGCCGTAGAACTGGTCCAGGGTGACAATGGTAACGCTTCTGGACTCGTTCAGATAAAATTCTATTTCCTTTTCGCTCGAAAGGGGATGCACCATGCTCGCAATACCCCCTATAAGGTTCACTGCATAGAACACATAAATGGCCTGCGGGCAGTTGGGCATGGCAATGGTAACACAGTCTCCCTTCCTTATCCCGATTGTTTTCAATGCTTTCGCACACTGCTCTATCTTCCTTATCATTTTGGCATACGTGGTTGACTTTCCCATGAAGTCGAAAGCCACGTATTTCGGATAGGCGGCAGCCACGGAAGCCACCATTTCAAACATGGAACCCTGAAAATACTTGAGATGCACTGGAACCCCGCCCGTAAAGGGATACCATGGGGTTTTAACAGTTTTTTCTGACATATACGTTAGATTTTAGAGCACAAATTTAAAAAAATCAGTCAATTTTTTCCATCATGGCCTCTGAAACATTTATTATGTAGTCTCCGGCCCTTTCGAGTTCCGCTATCAGATCCATATAATATACCCCGAGCAGATAGGAACTTTCCTCCGACTCGATGCTGCGCAGGTTCTCTTCCTTGAGCGTATCCCTGTATTCGTTTATTTCCATCTCCGCCCTGCGCGCTGCGGCAATATCAACAGATGCGGTGTCAGAAGCCTTAAGATTGGCTGTCATGCAGTCTATAGCCGCAAGCACCAGGCCGAGCATGCGGTCGATTTTCAGGACCATGCCATAGTCGAACTTCTGGCCGTGGATATTTTTTCTGTTGAGAATCCTGGCAATGTTGAAACCTGCATCCCCGAGGCTCTCCAGTTCCCCTATAATTTTATACATCGCCCTTTGGGCCCTTGTCCCCTCCCTGCTCAGGTAGCCCTCCCTGATACCTCCGAGATATTTGGCGATTTCAAGTTCCACCCTGTCGGTTATCTGTTCATAATGTTCAAGTTTCATGTATACCTCCTTGAACTTCGCCTCATCGTCGGCATCATATACGGCCTGACGGGCATACCCGAACTGCTTCCTGACAAGTTCCGCAAAATGCACAATTTCCAGTTTTGCCTGCTCAAGCGACAATTCCGCCGTATCGGTCAGACCGCTCCGAAGATATTTCAGCCTGTAAACCTCCTTGTGCTTCCTGTCCTTTATAAGTACGGTAGCCAGGGATGCCAGCTGGGGCGTAAACCATACTAACAGCAATGTATTTGCCACATTGAAAAGCGTATGCACGGCAGAAAGGGCATAAGTTGCCGAAGCCGTCGAAACCGCGGGGTCCTCTCCGCCGAAAAGCACGACGAGTTCCGAAACCGCCCACATAAACGGCCTGAACAGCACAAGAGCCCAGATGACCCCTATCACATTGAACAGCGTATGGGAAAGGGCGGCCCTCTTTGCAGACACATTGGCCACCGACGCGGCGATATTGGCTGTCACCGTAGTCCCTATGTTCTCTCCCAAAACCATGGCTGCCGCCATCTCAAAAGGGATATAGCCTATGCAGCAAAGTACGAGCGTGAGGGTCATTGTGGCACTTGAAGACTGCAGAAGGGCGGTAATGACTATACCCGCAAGCACGAAGACCAAAACTGAAAGGAAGCCCCAGTCCGTCCATTTTGCCATGAATGAAAGCAGCGCGGGCATATCCTCCAGATCCGGGAAAGCATCCTTGAGATAGGTCAGGCCGAGAAAAAGCAGGGAAAAGCCGATTACCATCTCTCCCACGCTTCTGTACCTGTCTTTCCTGAGCATCATCAATGCAAAGCCGAAAGCTATCAGCGGCAGGGAAACGGAAGATATCTCTATGGTAAAGCCGAAAAAAGATACAATCCATGCGGTTACCGTAGTACCTATGTTGGCCCCCATTATGACCCCTATGGCCTGGACGAGAGTCAGCAGCCCTGCGTTGACAAGGCTGACTGTCATTACGGTCGTAGCGCTCGACGATTGTATTATCCCGGTAAATACAGCCCCCGTAAGTATCCGCCGGAACGGACTTGAGGTCATAGGCATAAGGAATGAGCGGAGTCTGTATCCGGCCAGTTTCTGCAAAGCGGAACTCATCAGGGTCATCCCGAACAGGAAAAGTCCCAATGAGCCTATAATATACAATATATTAAAGAATACGCCCACGGTTTCAAAAATATTTGCAAAGATATTAATATCTTTGCAAATATGACTTGGTATGCCAAACTGTTATCATCCGCCTTACTGATTCTTACAGGCTTTTCGCCCACACTGCAGGCCCAGTTCTACACTCTCGGAAACGACCCTGCAAACATCCGGTGGAGACAGATTAGAACCGACAGGTTCATACTCGTATACCCTGAGGAGACGGACTCACTTGCAAGAGAGTATCTGGATGCCCTCGAATCATCCGCCCCGGCCGTCATGCGCCCGTTGCGGATAAGCCCAAGAAGAATCCCGGTAGTGATACACCCTTATACGACGCTCAGCAACGGTTCGGTGGCATGGGCCCCAAAAAGGATGGACCTGTTTTCTTCCCCTGACCCATACGGCACTACCCCCCAGCCATGGACCGACCAGCTCGCCTTGCATGAACTGAGGCACGTAGGGCAGATAGAACATTTCACAAAAGGAATCTGGAACGTCCTGTATTATCCGTTCGGGGAACAGATTACAGGCCTGGGGCTCGGCCTTTTCAGCCGCAGGTTCATACTCGAAGGGGATGCCGTAGTTGCGGAAACCGAGCTTTCACGGAGCGGGCGCGGCCGCAGTGCGGACTTCATGAAACTTACAAGGGCGATGTATCTCAACGGCGACTTCCGTAACTGGGACAGAATGCTGCTCGGTTCATTCAGGCACCCTACTCCGGACATGTACGAACTCGGGTACTTCCAGAATGCGTATGCCAGATACGCCACAGGGCTGTACTCCCTTACCGGGCTTCTGTCCGCATCGGTGCTGAAAACAAAAAAGGTAACTGGGATGAACAACCGGGAAATACTCGAGGAATCCCAGAAATTCCTCAAAGACCTGTGGGAAAAGGACCTGGAAGCCAGAGGCAGCCTGACAGTCCCCGAAACCGTCACTTCTATGAAGGAAAGGCTGTATACAGAATATACCGACCCCATACCCGTAACGTCGGAAGACTCCCCTCTTAAAGGCTGCATCATTGCCGTCAAGGAAGGCATGCAGACCGGACGCAGCCTGGTAAGCATAGACCCGGACGGGAAAGAGAGGCTGTTAAGGTATTTCAACACTGTGACATCGAGACTTACAAGCAACGGCCGGGACAGAATATACTGGAGCGAGACTGTCCATGCCGGCCCGTACAGTCTTGAAGACTTTTCGATAATAGCCTATTACGATTATATAAAAAAGAAAAGCGGCAGGCTCACCGCCGAAACCAAATATTTCAACCCGGCCCCCTCAACCACCGGGGATACACTGGCAGTCGCGGAATACGCCACGGACGGGAAAATATTCCTCACGCTCATCTCCGCCCGGGACGGCAAGCCTGTTTCAAGGCATACGCCCCCTGAGAACGGGCAGATAGTGGAGACCGCATTCGACGGCGGGACCATATTCTGCACCGTAATTACCGCGGACGGCATGGGAGTGTACGCTTTCAAAAACGGCGGGTGGGCAGAGGCCGTCCATCCGCAGCACCAGTCCATAAGCGGGCTGAAAAGCCATGACGGGCAACTTTATTTTTCATCGGACCTCGACGGTGTACTGAACATCTATGTTTTCTCTCCGGAGGACGGACGGCTGAAACGGGTTACCAACTCTATGTACGGGGCCGATTATCCGTACATTCCCCCTTCCGGGAACATACTTTATTATTCGGAATACGGACCGGACGGATTCAGGCCGGTAAAAAGCGGAAAAGACGAATTGCAGGACTCCCTGATGTCATTCGGGAACCCTCACCGGTACTTCCTTGCGGAATTTGTCAGCTCGCAGAGAAGGGATTCAACCGGGAACATACCGGCGGCAGGGCCGGAAAGGGGAAACGCCGGAAAATACACCTCGAAAAGGTTCAACAAGCTGCTGCATGCTTTCAGAATACATTCGTGGGCCCCTGTATATTACAACGTAGACAGAATTCAGTCTCTGACATTCGACAGAGTATATACGGCCGCCTCCTTAGGGGCAACCATATATACTCAGAATACGCTCGGCACCGTAAACGCCATGTTCGGATATTCATGGCACAACAACAGGCACAGCGGGCATTTGAAAATCGATGCGGCGCTGTTCGCGGGCCTCAGGATGGAAGCCGCTTTCGATATAAACGACAGGGCAAACTACAGATATCTGTTCGATTATGAGAGCAATGTCCTGTACCTCAACTATGACGGAGGAAAACCGTATATCAGCGCCAGCCTTACCCTGTATTATCCCCTCAACTTCTCTTCCGGCGGATGGCTGCGCAGCCTGATTCCGCAATTCAGCCTGTACTACTCGAACGACAGGTTCTATTCCCATACCATGGAGAAGTTTACGCAAAAGACCGAATTGCATTATGGAATATCCTATGCGCAGACTCTTCCGGCCGCACCTTCGCAGATTTTTCCCAGATGGGGGTTCAGCGCCACGCTCATGGGTGCCGTATCACCATTGATGGATGAGAATTTCGGAGACATGTTTTACGCATACGCATACCTGTATCTGCCCGGAATAACCCGCCGGCAGGGCCTGAAACTCACATTCAGTTACCAGCGCCAGATAGCCGACGGCAAACTTTACCTTATGTCCTCATACGCCAGCCTTCCGAGAGGGTTCATACAAACGCCGAATACGGAATTCTATAAAGTCACCGCAGACTATGCCATCCCGATATATCTGGGCGATGCGGCCATACCCGGATTCTTATATTTCAAGAGAATGCAGCTTATTCCATTTGCCGATTACGCCGTAGACTACACCTCGCGCCGTACAAGGACCGATTACTTTTCTTTCGGGGCCGACGTGCTGATAGACTTCAACATATTCCGCCTGCCATACCCGATAAGCGCGGGAATGAGATACGCCCGGATGAACATCGGGACAGACAGGAATTATTTCGGAATGCTTTTCAATATTTCTTTCTAAGATACCGGAAGCCCGAAGTAAGAGAACAACGCATTCGCGCTCCTGCGCCCTATTACATTTACAATTTCGGAATAGGGGGCCTGCCTGATCTTCGAGACGGTCCTGTATCTCGTAAGAAGTTTTTCCCTGCTGACCGCACCTACCCCGGGAATTCCGTCAAGTTCGGAGTGCAGTGCAGAAGAACTGCGCCTGTTGCGGTGGTGGGTTATGCCGAAACGGTGGGCCTCGTCGCGAAGCTGCATTATGAGCCTTAAAGACGTCGAATTCCTGTCGAGGAACATTGGCCACGGGTCTCCGGGTATTATCAGCTCCTCCATCCTTTTAGCTATGCCTATAAGCTTTATGCGGCCGGACAGACCGAGTTCCTCAAGGGCTTCGCAGGCTGACGACACCTGCCCTTTCCCACCGTCTATGACAACAAGCTGAGGCAAGTCCCCACCCTCCCGCAAAAGCCGGGAATATCTCCGGCCCACAACCTCTTTCATGGATGCAAAGTCGTTGGCCCCGACAACAGTCTTTATATTGAAATGCCTGTAGTCCTTTTTTGAAGGGACCGCGTCCCTGAACACCACACAGGAAGCTACCGGATTGGTTCCCTGGATATTCGAATTGTCGAAACATTCTATATGGCGCGGAAGCACGTCCATTCCCAGGTCCCTCATCAGGTTTTCCATTACCCTTGCAGAATGCTCCTGAGGGCTTGTTATCTCCTCCTGCTTGAGTTTCTCGAATTTCATTGCAGCCGCATTCTTCCGGCTCAGTTCCAGAAGGGACATCAGATCCCCTTTCTTCTCGGGAACCGTAAGCCTCCTGTCATCCATGTCAGGCATAAACGGCACGACTATCCTGTCCGGCGTGCCTGTTTCCCCGGCCTCACCCAGCCTGGCATAGATGCCGGCAATAAAAGCGGACAATACGGATGCCGGCCCCTCTTCAATGGCCGGGCGGATTTCCATATTGACCGACTGTACGATACATCCGTGACACACTCTCATGAAATTCCCGAACGCGCAGTCCCCTTCCGGTATTATTGCAAACACATCGACATTAAGCTGCCTTGAATTGACTACCAGCGATTTTGCATAATGCCGTTCTAAAAGCTCCATCTTCTCCTTGTATTCCTGAGCCTGTTCGTACCTGAGTTCAGCGGCGGCTTCGGCCATTTTCCTTTCGTACTCCTTGATAAGGCTGTAGGTGTTTCCCTTGAGTATTCCGATGACCTGTCTGATGTATCCCTCGTACTCTTCAAGGGAGACCTTCCCGGCACAGGCCCCGCCGCACCTGTCGATATGGTAATTCAGGCATACCTTGAACTTGCCGGCCTTTATGGCGGACGGCGAAAGGGGCAACCGGCACGTCCTCAGCCTGAACATGGAATTGATAAGGGAAAGCAGGCCGTTGGCATGCTGCACGGAACTGTAGGGGCCGAAATACCTTGAACCGTCCTTTTTAAACTTCCTGGTAAGCACGACTCTCGGAAACGGTTCATTCTTCACGCATATCCACGGATATGTCTTTCCGTCTTTCAGCAGGATGTTGTAACGCGGCTGGAACTGCTTGATAAGATTGTTCTCTAAAAGAAAAGCATCCGCCTCGGAATCGACTATCGTATGGCGTATATCGCATATCTTCGAGACCATTACGGCGGTTTTACGGTTCAGGGAGGCAACCGGCCTGAAATATTGGGAAACCCTGTTTTTCAAATCCTTGGCCTTTCCTACATATATTATGTTCCCTTCCCCGTCTAAAAAACGGTAGACTCCTGGAAGGTGGGGCAGCATCTTTAATTTTTCGCTTACGGACATTTTTTTAATACCTTTGCCGCGGGTATGCCTATTCTCCAATGATGAATAACAAGTCTGCTGCAAAATTAGTCAATATCCGCGACATCAGGAAAGCCATAAAGATCAAGGGGCCCATAGGGAATCTTATAGCGGCATGCGCCATGCGCATACTGGGATTTTCCCGCATCAATGCCCTGTATCCGCAATACTCCATGTACAGCGGCAGAGACTTTACCGATGCGGCCATGAAAACATACCGCATAAGATGCGACATCAACTCCGGCATGTTGGAAAGCATACCGCAAAAAGGCCCGTTTATCGTAGTCTCCAACCATCCGTTCGGGGGATGGGACGGCATAGTGCTATACAACACCATCGCCTCCGTCCGGCCGGATTTCAAGATTATGGCCAACTTCATACTCTCCCTCATTCCCAATCTGAAAGGATGCTTCTTTGAAGTCAACCCGTTTACGGACAACAAGAAACTTAAAAACAGCTTCGGAGGGCTAAGGCAGGCATACGGGCATATCCGCCAGGGCGGTTGCCTGGGGATTTTCCCTGCCGGGGAGGTAGCAACATATTACGGTAAAAACAGTTTCCCCGCAGACAAGGAATGGCAGCCTGCAATCATCAAGTTTATAAAAAAATGCAATGTCCCCGTCGTACCGGTATATTTCGACGGCGGCAATTCCAGGCTGTTCCATCTGCTCGGAAAAATCAACCCGTACCTTCGGACTGCCGCCCTCCCGCGGGAATTGGACAGGAAGGCTTCAGGTACGGTTACAATGCGTATAGGAAAACTGATAAGCACCTACGAACTGTCGGAATACGGTGACACGGACGCTTTCGGCAAATACCTGCGCAACAGATGCTATGCACTGGAAGCCAATACGCCGGGCCATGCCTCGGTGAAAAAGGCGGATCCGGCATACGAAGAACTCATATTGCCGCAGAACCGCATCCTGCTTCGCAACGAGATAAGAAATCTGGAGAAAAGTTCCATACTTTTCGAAGCCGCGAAATACGAATGCCTGCTCGCAGATCCCGAAAACATACCCTGCCTGCTGAAGGAAATCGGCAGAAAGAGGGAGGAATCATTCAGGGAAGTAGGCGAAGGGACAGGCAAAAGCATAGACACCGACAAATTCGACCCGTATTACAAACACCTTATCCTCTGGGACAAACAGAAAAGAAAACTTGTGGGCGCCTACAGGCTTGGCATAGGGAGAGAGATAATGGCCGGATACGGGACCGACGGCTTCTATACCAGCACCCTGTTCTCTTTTTCAGACGGCTTCAAAGAAAAACTCCCGGAAGCGATAGAACTTGGCAGATCGTTTATTTCAGTAGAATATAAAAAGGAGGCCCTTCCACTGATGCTGCTTATAAAAGGCCTTCTGTACAGTGTAATAAAGTACTCCGACTGCAAGTACCTGTTCGGTCCTGCAAGCATAAGCAGCTGGTATCCGCCATTCTACAGAAGCCTGATGGTCTATGTGCTGTCCATGTACAAAAAGGAGGGAACGGAATATTCCGTAATTCCAAAGACTCCGTTCGTCCCGGACTACCTGAGAGTAGAGCCATGCGCCCTGTTTCCCGACAGGCCGGGCAACATAGAGAAATTCGACAGGTTCATGCTGAACCTGAGCGAGGGAAGATACAGGCTGCCCACCCTGCTCAAAAAATACATACGGCTCAATTCCGAGATACTGGCCTTCAATATAGACACAGAATTCAACGACTGCGTGGACGGAATGATATTCCTCCGCCTGAAAGATGTTCCGATGGAAGAGATTGCCGCACTTGTCAAAGGAAGCGAAGATCCCGAGGCAATCTACAGGCGTTTCGGTTACGGCACAGGGTCATAACCGCTGCCCCCCCAAGGGTGGCATCTCAATATTCTTTTCAACGACAGGTAAAAGCCTTTGAACGGACCGTATTTGCGGAAAGCTTCCATCGCATAGGCGGAACATGTCGGCGTAAACCTGCATGCTGCAGGCGTAAACGGGGATATGCATACCTGGTAAAACCTTATAAGGACAAGGAAAGGGAAAACGGCGCACTTTCGGGCCGCCTTAGCGGACCTTTTCCATAGTCTCCGCCAGAAACCTGGAGATATCTTCATAATCCAGAATACGGTTTGAAACATATACAATCAGCAGGTCCTTGTCCCTGAGGTCAGGATAATCCCCGCAGTTGCGCCGGTAGGCTTCCTTGATTCTCCTGCGTATGAGATTGCGCTTTACCGCCCTCTTGAAAAGCTTCTTGGGAACCGAGATTATCAGCCTGCCCTGAAGGCTGTCCCTGGCAGGGAGACTGTAAACCCTGAAAGGATAGGAATATTTCCTTTCCCCTTCACTGTAAATACGCCCGGTATACGATTTCAGCCCCACACAGCGTCAGTTGGATGATACGTAAGTAAGAACATAGGTATCCGTATAAGTCCCTATGGTCATACTGCCGGCAGAAGGGCTTATGCCGTCAATCCTGAAACAGGCCACGTCCCACATGCCGTCCGTACCGAACACATCATTGTCATACAGGGTAACAGCCATAAAGTCATGGTAGAGGCTGTAATAATCCCTGTCATTCCCGCGTATCCAGTTGTTTTCCCCTTCGCGGGAAAAGAAAACCAGCTGCCCGTCAGGCAGGAACTGGAAACGGTAGTCCGAAAAGGGCTGCCCGTTTCTGGAAGAGAACTGCCATATCCCTGAAATCGAATCCGTAGCCGAATAGGTGTAGGGCAGTTTCCTCATGGTAACAGTAGAGAATCCAGGAGAAAACTCTGCATCATTGATAAGATACAAGGTATTGAGAAGGGTGACTGACGAATCCGCCGTAGCCGAAAACTCGTATTCCTGCGAGGTGGACACTTCCGAAGTATGTCCGAACAGGCCGGAATAAGACCCGTCCACGGTCATCCCGCAGCAATATATGTCATAATACAGGCTGTTCATACCCCACTGCCTGCCGCTGTCCGCAACCGAGAGTATGCCGTAGACCGAAAGAGTACCGCTCCCGTTATAGTTCTGAACGGTATAGTCGTCGTAGGCCAGCTGCATGCCGTCATAGGTATCCACAATCCATGTACCGCGCATATTTTCCCTGTTATATGCCGGATTGTCGTTGTCGCATGAAAGGGCCGATATCAGCACGGCCGCAAGCGCTATCGGAAGATACAGTCTCTTCATTGTCTGTCCAAGTATAACATTAATGCCTTTGCCATTGACGGAGCTTCCGGTGTCGGCGCCTGGATTTCAAGCGTAAGGCCGGCTGCTTTCATGGCCTTGGCCGTAGAAGGGCCGAATGCGGCAAAGCGAAGGTTTTCCGGAATGGCTTCGGGGAAATTGTACAACAGGGATTTCACGTCCGACGGACTGTAAAAGACCATCATGTCGTATTTGGAAAAGTCCATGCCGGAAAAGTCGCTGTATACCGTCTTGCTGAATACGGCACTGTCGCACTTGAGTTTCGCCTTGGAAAACATCCTGACCGTCTCCGTCTTCACGTTGTCCGTAGAGGCCACCAGGAAATTCTCGCCCTTGTGCTTTGTCCCTATAATGGATATTATGGACTCGGTAGTCCCTGTCCCGAAAAATATCTTTCTCTTTCTGTAGACGATATGCTTTTGCAGGTAAAGGGCTATCGACTCCGTCGTGCAGAAGTATTTCATGGTTTCCGGTACAGTAACGCGCATCTCTTCGCATACGCTGAAAAACGCGTCTATGGTAGTCTTGGCGGAAAAAACTATGGCAGTAAAGTCGAGGATATTTATTTTCTGCGTCCTGAATTCACGTGCATTGACAGGTTCCACCCTGAACAGCGGAAAGAAATCCACGTTCACGCCGTATCTGTTCACTATCTCATCATATGGGGAGCCGTTTGCAGGTACAGGCTGAGACACAAGTATGCTACTCAATTTCATACACTTAATATTTCACAACTGTCGCGACAAGCAGTGCCGCCGGTAAAATTTCCAGAGTGCAAAGATACAAAAAGGAGAAGAAAGGAGATATCTGAAATGTAAAAATAATACGGACTATATCAAAAAGATACGCTGCCGCCACCAGTGACGCCAGTACGATTGCAGTCACTCTCACGGCCTCCACAGCCCCGTCCGGTACAAAGTATGCGACAGGATAGAGCAATATGGACATAATGGCCGACAGTACCGTAAATACTGCAAAAAGCCTCATGGCCTGTAAGACAAATCCCATATCCGATGACACGTATCCAGAAAGCAGCAGGACAACTGCCTTAAGAGCCATTGCGCCACCGATTACAAGCAGCAGGGCGGGATAGTCGAAATTGTCCCGGGACACTGCCCCGAAGTCGGACATGACAAAACACAGTATACCTGTCGCAACCACAAAGGCGGCGCCAAGCTGGAAGGGGAAGCCCTTATACCTGTGGCCGGATGACGGGAACAGCACAATTGCCGTAAGGGAAGAGAAAAAGTCCCTTACATGCCTCCGGAACACAAGGGCGATTATTATAAGGCAGAGCATGCCCCATGCGAAATATTGTCCGTCATACAGCAGGATGTCCGGAGAAGGGGCCGGGACATCGAATTCCGACAGGACCGAGCCGGGCCAGGCCAGGTCAATCCCGCCGAGAGTGTCAGTTACCGCGTTTGGCCCCATATCCCATAGACTTTAGCAGTTCCACCACCTTGTCCCTGAAATCCCCCTGGATAACAATCTCGCCGTCCTTGGCGCTTCCCCCGGTCCCGCATTTGGTTTTCAACGACTTGGAAAGGGCGACAAGGTCCGTTTCACTGCCGGCGAAACCCTTTACGAGAGTAACCTGCTTGCCTCCCCTGTTCCGGCGGTCTATACACACGACAAGTCTCTGTGAAGAAGGCGGAAGGGTCTGGACTTCGTTCTTTCTTTCCATATCCTCCATAAGGGATGGATTTGTCGAATATACTAAAGGCATATCAGATACTTTTCATGTAAAACGTAAAGATAGGGATTTTCCTCCAACCGGCGGCCATAAAAATACAGCAAAATAGAACGATTAAAACTTATATGCCTGAAATTTGCGGATAATCAGTGCCGTAAACTCTATTGTCTGGATATGTGCGCCTTATATGATACGCTAATATTTATGAAATTTTATATACCTTTGCCGGATAAATGTTCTATTTCGACGTATACTTAGACGAAGCCGTTCTTGAAATACCTACGGGCAGATTTGAATTGGGGAATGAACTCGACATGGCGGCTTTTACTCTTTACACGGACGACGGATACGAAGACCTGATAGCTGCAAGCGGCGTACTTGAGGTCAATTCCCTCCGCAACGGCTATTCGATTACTTTCAACGGCACGGCAGAAGACGGGACTCCCATGTCCGCATTCTGGTCCGGGCCTGTAGAACTTAGGTCAATGTAATACATTAAGGACAATGAAAACAACCAGCAGAATAATTCCCATACTTTGCATTGCAGCCGCAGTGGCGCTGACCGGCTGCGAAAAAGGCTCGTCCATGTCAGGAGGCGGGAACATCACCGCAGGAGAAAACTCATGGAAAATCGGAGAAGCCCTCGGGTACTATCCGGACTTCAGTGATATTTACGAAGGTGCCATCGCCGATCCGGTATATTATCTGGATTTTTATTCGGAAGGGGTGTTGGAGACCGGGAAGGGATGCCTGATAGACCTTGAAATCGACCTTTCGGAGACGGATACGGACGAGTATCCCGAAGGGCGGATTCCTGACGGCAGGTTCGAAATAGGAAGAGGGCTGTCCGTTACATTCGCCATGGGAGAGAGCTTCGATGACCCCGGAACGGAATATTATCCGTCGGAAGGGACGCTGACTGTCAGCGGCGGCGCCAATGACAGATATACAGTTGAATTCAGGGGGACAACCTCTGACGGCACTATTGTCTCTGTCGAATATTCCGGCAAGTTGAAGATGCTTCCGCTCTGAGCAGGCCCATACCAGTAGGGCGGCAGCCGGAATAGCGTACCGGCATCCGCCTCAGAACACAGAGCACAATAAATCGCTGCCGGTTTCGGGGCTATCCGCCTCCGGAGCCGGCAGCCTCATTTAATACACGGTATTTTTTCAATTATTCCGATGATATTCGTAAGTTTGCAACTTAATTCGGATAAAGGCGACACATATATGGAACAGAAGAAGTTCAACCTCCTTAACAGACTATTCTCGGTAATCGTGCTGATTACGGCATCCGTAACATATCTGATGACTATAGAGCCTACGGTCAGTTTCTGGGACTGCGGCGAATTTATAGCCTCATCGTACAAACTCGAAGTGGGGCATGCTCCGGGGAATCCGGTATTCCAGCTGATAGCCAGGTTCTTTACCATGTTTGCATCACCGGAGAATGCAGCGGTAGCCGTGAATGTCATGAGTGCGCTGTGCTCTGCCTTTACGATTTTCTTCCTGTATCTTACCATAGTGCATCTCGGCAGAAGGATTGTAGAGAACAACGGGGGAACGGCCCTTTCGGCAGGCAATGCCGCAGCGATAATAGGCTCGGGCGTAGTAGGAGCCCTCGCCTATTGCTGGTCCGACACATTTTGGTTTTCGGCGGTAGAAGCCGAAGTCTACGCCATGTCATCCCTGTTTACCGCCATAGTGTTCTGGGCCATCCTCAAATGGGAAGAAGAAGCCGACCAGGAATATGCTGACAGGTGGATAGTCCTCATAGCCTTCCTGATGGGACTGTCAATAGGGGTACACCTGCTCAACCTGCTCGTAATACCGGCCATAGCTTTCGTATATTACTATAAGAAAACGGATAAAGTCACGACAGCCAGAAGTTTCGGCGTACTGATGCTGTCCGGGGCAATCCTGGCATTTATCCTGTGGGGGATAATCCCGTATCTGCCCAAGTTCGCCGCATATATAGACCTGTTTACCGTAAACGTACTCGGGCTGCCGTTCAATGTCGGAGCCGCGATTTTCATGGTCTGCCTGCTGTGTCTTTGCTTTGCGGGGATTTTCATTACAAGGAAGAAAGGCCAACGTCTGTGGAATACGGTCCTGCTGTGCTTTACCATGATTGTGACCGGCTACTCAGCCTTTACCGTTGTCGTCATACGCTCGGCCAACAACACCCCGACAAATGAAGGACAGCCGGACAATCCGTTTTCCCTTATAAGGTATCTCGGCAGGGAACAGTACGGAAGCGTACCGCTAATCTACGGGGAGACATTCGCATCAGTGCCGGTTGACATTGTCGAAGGCCACTATTACACCCCTCTCGACGGCAAATACTACAAAGCCAGTGCTCCAAAGGATTACGTATTTACAAATGACAACAAAATGCTGTTCCCGAGAATGCACAGCCGTGATCCCCACCATGTGGATCTGTACAGGAGCTATATGGGAGACAGGGGGAAACCCATTCCGGGCACTTCGAACAAAATGCCCACATTTGCCGACAATCTTGCATTCTTCTTTGACTACCAGTTCAACTGGATGTACATGAGATATTTCATGTGGAATTTCGCCGGAAGGCAGAATGACCTGCACGGCCAGGTGCCGTCCGATCCGCTCTCCGGAAACTGGGAATGCGGCATAGGGTTCATCGACAGGGCCAGGCTCGGCGACCAGTCCGAAGGTCCCGACTATATCGTAAACAACAAGGCCAAAAACCATTACTATATGCTTCCCCTGCTGCTCGGGATAATCGGCTTCCTGTATCAGCTCGGCAGGGACAAGCGCAACTGGTGGGTGACCCTTCTGCTGTTCCTGCTGACCGGGGTCGCCATAATAGTATACCTTAACCAGTCCCCGTACCAGGTAAGGGAAAGGGACTATGCCTATGCAGGCTCTTTCTACATGTTCAGCATCTGGATAGGCCTGGCGGTTCTGGCCGTATTCGACGCACTCAGGAAGACGGCAGAAAAAATACATTTGCCTCAGACCGCGCTCGCCGTTTCCATAGGTGTCCTGCTGCTTGGTGTACCGGTACTTATGGCCTGTGAAAACTGGGACGACCACGACAGAAGCGACAGGTATACGGCAAGGGACATGGCCTACAACTATTTCATGTCCGCAGACGAACAAGGCATACTCGTCACGCACGGGGACAACGACACATTCCCCCTGTGGTATATCCAGGAAGTGGAAGGGGTGAGGACCGACTGCAGGGTCATGAATACGTCCCTGCTGGGTATCGACTGGTACATAGACCAGATGCAGTGGAAACAGTATGAAGCCGAACCGATAAAATTCACCACACCGAGAATCAACTACCTGTACGGTACAAACGACTATCCTTTGGTAATAGATATGGTAGACAGGCCATTGACCCTGAAGGAAGCCATAGGGCTTTTCAACAATCCCAACCTGAAGGTAAACATGATGGGCAAGGAAAGATGCGTGCTCGCCACCCACAGGCTCAGGCTTCCGGTAAACAAGGAAAATGTAATGAAATACGGCATTGTCGCCCCGGAAGACTATGACAGGATAGTGGATACGCTGTATCTCGATATACCGGCGGAAAGGACGGACATAGACAAAACGGAGCTCATGATTCTGGACATGCTCTCCAACTATGACTGGGACAGACCGATATATTTCGTAACGCAGGGCGGCTCCCTCAATATCGGGCTTAAACAGTACCTGCAGTTCGAAGGTTACCTGTACAAGTTAGTCCCGATAAAGAGCAGGACAACGATATCGGAGATAGGGCAGATAGACTCGGAAGACATGTACGACAAGATAATGAATGTCTACAGATGGGACAGCTTTACCAGAGACTTCTTCCTTGACTATCAAAACCTGAGTACATTCTATAACTCACAAGGGCAGCGGTTCATATTCGCCCAGACCGCACTCGGCCTGTATGAGGACGGGAAACCGGAAAAGGCAATAGAGATTCTTGACAGGATGCAGGAGTATTTCCCCGACAGCAAGTACCCGCTTAATGCGTCGATTCTCTATTCGCTTAACGAAAGGTCAGTCCTGCTGGCCATAGAACTGTACATAAAATGCGGGGCGGAAGAAAAAGGCGCGGCATTGGCCGAGAAGTTCCTCGATGAGACTCTGAAGTCAGTGATGTTCTTTACTAAACCATACCACGGGGGCTACCTTTCCTACACCGATGCCCAGAACTGCCTGACATATTACAGTTACGGCATTGAGTTGCTCAATATGGTAGACAAGGACAAGGCTGATGCCTACTACAAAAAAATAGAAAGCCTCATTCAATAAGCATATTGCATCCCCTGCGCTCGGCTCCGGACAAACGGCCGTCCACGGTAAACGAGCCGTCGGGAAGCAGGCGCCCGATATCCTCCGTCTCTATAAACGAGCAGGAATTGATATTGGCCAGATCCACTATGTCTATTATGCCCTGCTTTCCTTCGGGCAGGGAAACCAACGGGTCGTGGATATCCCTGACTATGATTTTCATCCACGGAGGCGTCCTGAATATGCCATTGCCCGCAGAGTAGGCCTGCGACAGAAGTTCGCACATGCCGTATTCGGAATGGATGGAAGATACTGAAAATCCTTTACGCAGTTTACCGTGCATCGCATCCCGCGATATTTCCTCCCGCCGTCCTTTCATGCCTCCGGTTTCCATAACGGTAAGCCAGCTGTCATTCGGACCGGGCAGAGAGTATTTGTCGGCAAAATCCATAAGGGCGAAAGCGACCCCGAGCAGCAGGGTCTTCCTGCCCTGACGCCCCAAATCCTGAAGCAATGAATAAAGCCTGCCGTAATCATAAAGATAAAATCCGCTTAACGGGTCGGATGTCTCCCTGATAAGCCGTTCGGCCATATACACCAGCGAAGAGCCTTCCCTTTCGAGATACGACGGAAGCAGGGCAAGAATGACATAAGTGTCGGGTTGCCCGTAGAACATCCTGAAACAGTCAAGGAAACTGCGTTCATAGACTGTACGGTCCAGGACATAGTGGCGTGAGGGTATCTGTCCGGTAGTCGAGCTGCTGCTGAAAACAACAGGGTCGCCGGATATCTTCCGGCAACCCTCCGATACGATTTTATATTGCTTGAAGAACCTGACAGGCAGAAACGGAATCCCGTCAATACCGGTCACGGTATCGGGAGACTCCACCCCAAGCAGCCGGGAGTATTCGCGATATTCCGCACAGTTGGCGTACTGGTAGCGGAATACGGACAGGCAGTCCTCCGCGAAACTGCTCCCGTCATACATATTACCTGTCGGCCTTGTCCATTTCAATGGTGAAATGGCGCATTATGGGCAATTCTTTTACAATTTTGTACCCGCGCGTGATGCTTTCCCTGCGGTCATACACATTTTTGGCCGCTGCAGCGATATAATCCATATGGTTATTGGTATATACCCTGCGGGGTATGGCCAGACGGAGAAGTTCGAGGGCGGGATACCTGTTCTCGCGCGTCACCGGATCGCGGTCGGCAAGGAGAGAGCCTATCTCCACACCCCTTATGCCGGCTTCGAGATAAAGCTCGATTCCGAGAGTCTGCGCTATAAATTCCTCCTTAGGTACGTGAGTAAGTATCTTCTTTGCATCCAGGAAGATAGCATGTCCGCCGGCAGGTCTCTGATAAGGTACGCCATATTCGTCCAGCTTCTTTCCGAGATAAGCGACCTGCTTGATCCGCGTTTCAAGATATTCGAACTCCGTTCCTTCCATAAGGCCCTGTGCGAGCGCGTTCATGTCGCGGCCGGCCATGCCGCCGTATGTGAGGAATCCTTCGTTCATAATAGTAAACATCTGCGCCTTACGCATGTCTTCCTCATTGCGGAAAGCCACAAAACCGCCTATGTTCACTATGGCATCCTTCTTTGCCGACATGGTCATATAGTCTGCACAGTCATATATTTCGCGTACTATCTCGCGGATGGACTTGTTTTCGTAGCCTTTTTCGCGTGTCTTGATAAAATATGCGTTTTCAGCGAACCTGGCCGAGTCGATAAGGAGCTTTATACCGTATTTCCTGGCCAGTGCGGAAACACCCTTGATATTCTCCATGGAAACGGGCTGTCCCCCAGCAGTATTGTTCGTGATTGTCAATACTATGCAGGGAATCTTTTCCTTAGGGGTCTTTTTAAGCACGTCTTCGAGCTTGTTCAGGTCCATATTGCCCTTGAAAGGAATCTCAAGTTCTGTATCCGACGCTTCGGAAATGGTGCAGTCCAGAGCTATGGCCTTGCGGTATTCGATATGTCCCTTGGTGGTATCGAAATGGGAGTTGCCAGGCAGGATATCCCCTTCCTTGACAATGGAAGAAAACAATACGTTCTCGGCAGCACGGCCCTGATGTGAAGGCAATACGTACTTGAGACCGGTCAGACTCTCTATAGTATTCTTCAGATTATAGAAAGAACGCGCCCCGGCATAGCTCTCGTCCCCTTCCATAATAGCGGCCCACTGCTTGTCGCTCATGGCGCCTGTACCGGAATCGGTAAGCAAATCGATAAACACGTAGTCGCTCTTGAGCATGAAAAGGTTGTACTTGGCTTCTTTTATCCATCTCTCACGCTCTTCGCGGGTACTCTTCTTAATGGTTTCCACCATTTTAATCCTGTAGGATTCAGCAAAAGGAAGTTCCATATCTTTAGTTTTTAATGAGTTTTAAAATGCAAGTACGGGACGGACCCTGCCTCCGTTTTTCTTATACTCGAATATGCAGTCGATAAAACCGGGAGCCCCGAGTCCGATATTACATGCCTTGTCGCTCTCGGCCTGTGTGGAAGACCACAGACCCCAACCTGTTTCGAAGAGGTCCTTATTGTCTGTACCGACTTTGGCCATAGCATCGTTAAGAAGCTGCACGGCGTCGATGCCTTGATCGAAAAGCCAATAGAACTCGTCTGTGTTGTATCCTGCGAACCCGTCCGTCCCTTCATCAAGCGTCAGCCCCGTGAACGCCCTGAGAATATCGAAAACCTGGCCCGACGAAGGAAGGAACCAACCGGTCGTACGGACATTCTCAAACGGCCCGCCCACTTCCTGTATAAAGTTATACGCCAATTCAAAAGAAGGATACTCTCCTGCCGCCACGTCCTCGGCCCTGGCGGTTATGATCGCCTCGGTATTGTGCAGGCCGCTCAAGTCGGCATCCGCATTGAGGAAAGACTGCGTATAGTCACCTTCGGCCCTGATACTGGCAAGGCCTATTTCCGACTCGTCCCTGTCGCATGTCTCCGTTTCGTAATCCATATACCACATGTGCGCAGGCTCCTTGCTTCCTCCGGACATCCTCGTAGAGAATACCAAAGCCCTTATTTCTCCGTCCAGGGCCTCCGTCTCCCTCTGTCCGAAGCGGGAAGGGTCTGTCTGGAATACCATGCCGACAACGTTGGAAGAGGCAATCAGCGATCCGTCGGCATCCTTGGAAATGATATTGCCGTCGGCACAGAAAAAGTCGCCGACCTGGAGATTATGCTCGACAGAACGTCTGCCGCTGCCTATGACATCATGATACAGCGTTCCTTCCGAATAATCCGTCACGAATTCCCACTCGGCCTCATCCCCTGACGTTGAAAGATAAGTAGCCTTTATTGTCAAAGGGCTGCAGGGATTGACAATAAAACGGGCATACGAATCGCCGTCAATATAGGGCTGCACTCCGTCAAACCCGACCTCACCCGTCACGGTATAGTCCGGGATAGTGCGTTCGGTATTCGTAAAGGTATAGTGCGTAACCGGTATCTCTACAAGCAGCAACGACATCCTGTGCGAAAGGTTTATAGACATGCCGTCCTCCCCGACAGTGCCGCTGCCGGTCATCATGTCAGAGGCACAATAGGATTCCGCCGTACTCTGGTCCTCCCGGACAGCCCACGCCTCCGCCATCGGGGCGAAGAAGCCGTCCGCATCCCCGGCAGAAGGGTCGGGCGCGGTTGTCAGGGCCTCCTGGTAAGGCATATATGCATAATACTCGGAGCCGGAAGAAAACATCACTTCCTCCTCGCTTTTCCAGACCAGCCCGCCGTTTCCATCATCGGCAGCCGTAAAGCATACATTGACAATATCATTGAGGATAATTCCGTCCTCCACGGCAAAAATCCCCATCTTATCCCCGGCCTTAAGCTCAGCGGGCACGGAAAGCGAACCGTCCCCTGATACGAAACTGTCAGCCGTAACAATAACATCCAGTGAAGTGGAAGGCACATCTATCCCATCGCCTTCATCGTCTTTTGAACATGAAACCGCCGTAAACAGCAAAGCGGCCATCATGCAAAAAAATGAAATCTTTCTCATAATATTTAAACGGTAACACGGAAAATTTGATATGCAAATATACGTACAAGCCGAGTGCAGAGCAAATTTATTTGCTCATGCCGAGGCGCACAAGTATATGCGGCGAAGACGAAAAAAGGGGAAACGGTTATCCGCCTCCCCTTCATCGGTTGCACACAGGCACTACGCTATTTCTTCAGCGCCTTTGCCTTTCTCTTGGCATTCCACTTGTCGATATCGTACATAATCGGCGTACCGACAAACAGAGGTGAATAGGTTCCCGCCACAAGACCTACTATGATGGCTACGGCAAAACCCCTTATGACTTCCCCTCCGAAAATCGCTATAGCAAGCATGACGACGAGTGTCGTGCCGGCCGTATTTATCGTACGGGCCAGGGTGCTGTTGATACCTTCATTGATGTTTTCATAGAAGCCGCGTTTGGGGTACAGCGTCCTGTACTCGCGGATTCTGTCGAATATGACCACGTTGTCATTTATCGAATACCCTATGATGGTAAGCACCGCCGCTATGAATGTCTGGTCTACGTCGAGGGTGAACGGTAGTATCCCTGTAAATATGGAGAAGAAGCCCACCGTTACAATCGCGTCATGCGCCGTGGAGATAACCCCTCCGAGACCCCATATCCAGCCTTTGAACCTCAGGGCAATATAGAGGAATATCGCAAAGAGGGAAATGGCTACTGCTATCAGGGCGTTGCGTTTCATGTCATTTGCAATGGTAGGCCCTACCTTGTCGGAAGATATGATACCGTTCGGATTCTCGAGAGTAGAAGTAAATTCGCTGTAGGTTATAGGCTCGTCGTAGAAGCCTTTCAAGGCATTGTACATCTTGCCGTCCACCACGCTGTCCGAAGCGGTGGAGTTGTCCTCGATAAGGTAGGTCGTGGTTATCTTCATCTGGCTGCCGCCACCGAACTGCTTGACTTCGACGGCTTCTTCAAACTCTTCTATCATGGCCGCCCTTATCTCCTCAGGCTGGACATCGTTGTCAAACCTTACGACATACGTACGTCCGCCCGTGAAGTCGACACCGTACGTAAATCCTTTCACGAATATGGAGACCAGACATCCGGCTATAATGACTATGGAAATGACATAGGCGTATTTGCGTATTTTCACGAAATCGATATGGACATTCTCCATAAAGTTCTTGGTGAACTTGTTGTAGAATGAGATGCTCTTGTTCCTTGACAGGCGGCTCTCGAATATCAGACGGGATATGAAGATGGAGGTAAGCATTGATGTAATGATACCTACAACCAGAGTGGTGGCAAATCCCTGTACCGGGCCGGAGCCGAAGAAGAAGAGCACGAAACCGGTGATAAGTGTCGTCAGGTTACCGTCTATGATTGCCGAATACGCATTCCTGTATCCGTCGGCAACCGCAAGCCTCAATGCCTTGCCTGCCTTAAGCTCCTCCTTGATACGTTCATATATAAGCACATTGGCATCGACGGCCATACCGAGGGTAAGGACAAGACCGGCTATACCGGGCAATGTCAGCACTGCCCCGAATGAAGCCAGCGCGCCGAAAAGGAAGAGCACGTTGCAGAGCAAAGCCGCATCGGCCGCTAAACCCGCACCCTTATAGAAGAAGAGCATGTACACCAGGACAAGGAGGAAAGCGACGAAGAACGAAAGCATTCCCGCCCTGATGGACTCGCTGCCGAGGGACGGACCTACAACCTGTTCCTGGACAATTGTCGCCGGGGCGGGAAGTTTACCGGACTTGAGCACGTTGGCAAGGTCCTCCGCCTCCTCGATGGTAAAGTTTCCGGAAATAACCGAACTTCCGCCCGTGATTTCAGTATTTACGCGGGGGAAGGAATATACCATCCCGTCAAGTACTATGGCAATGCTCTTGCCGATATTGTCGGCTGTCAGGCGTGCCCATGTACGGGCCCCTTCGGCATTCATGGTCATATCGACCTCCGGTTGGCCCGTCTGGCCGTACGCCATCCTGGCGTCAGTCACCACACCGCCGTCAAGGGGAGCCTTGCCGTCACGGGTATTTGTCCTTATCGCTATGAGTTCATAATATGAATCGTTCTGCTGTGAAGGCTTGACCGTCCACATCGGTGTCATGTCGGCCGGCAGGACGGCACGCACCTGAGGATGGTTCAGCCAAAGATTAATCTGAGCGGTATCCTTGTAATGGGCCATTCCGATTACCGGTCCGGGAAGGGCCTGTCCGTTATAGTAAGACGGAGCAAGGAGGGCGAACAGAGGGTTGTTTTTCAGGCTCTCCATGCTGGCCGCCGACATGCTGTCCTGCTGGCTCGTAATCTGCGCTACGAGGGCGTCCATCTCATTCTGGGAAGACTCCCCGGCATTGACGGCAGTTTCTTCGGCAACGGCAGGGGCGGCCTGTTCCTCATCCGAGATGATGTCCCTTATCACCCTGTTGGCTTCCTCAAGGTTCATTATGACCTCGGGATTCTCATAGGTTGTCCAGAACTCGAGGGATGCCGTTCCCTGAAGCAGCTTGCGCACCCTTTCAGGTTCCTTTACACCGGGAAGTTCAACGAGGATACGGCCCGAATTGCCGAGTCTCTGGATATTCGGCGAAGTAACCCCGAATCTGTCGATACGGTTGCGGAGCACGTTGAAAGAGTTCGATATGGCGCTCTCGGCCTCCTGCCTTATAACGGATATCACCTCCTCATTGGTGCTTTCAGGCCTGATTTTCTCGCGCATTTCGAACGTACCGAAAATCTGCGACAGCCTCTGGTTCGGAGCCACCTCGTTCCATGCTTCCTCGAAAAGGGTTATGAAATCCGAGCGGGTCTGCGCCTCTCTCTGCTTGGCCAGCTCCAGCGCCTTGGCAAGTTCCGGAGAAGGATTGTAGTCCGAAAGCGCCCTTATAAGGTCGGAAAGCTCGACTTGCAACATGACGTTCATACCTCCCTTGAGGTCAAGGCCGAGATTGATCTCCTTTTCCTTTACTTCCTTGAAAGTGTAACCCAGATAAACTTTTTCCGCACTGATCGAGTCGATATAATACCTGTTCCTGTCTTTTCTTACAGAATCAAGAAAATATGCCCTATCCTGCACGTCAACATCTGCAAAAGATGCTTTTTGCTGTTCCGCCTCGACCGCCGCCTCAGCGTATTTTACGGCCTTGTTCTCCTGTATGCGGGTAACTGCCGTGAATGAAAGCTGATAGAGGCAGGCAAGCGCGATTAAAATTGCCACAAAAGTGATGGCTCCTTTACTTTGCATATTCTAACCTGTTTTAATATTTGCTTAAAATAAGGGTACAAAAGTACTATTTTTTTCCAATTTATAAAGTAATTAGTAATTTTGTTGGATAGAAACAGGGCCGCATGGTTGGTTTTATCAAACGGTTTTTCATGCCGATCGCTTTCATCCTGTCCGCGTACGCAGCCTGCGGGCAGGAAAAGGACAGACTGTCAGAAGCTGCCTCCCTCCACAAGAATTATGAGTTCGAGGCGGCAATAGACATGTATTTGTCGGCAATGGACTCAACGGCGGACTCCCTTGCCGTACCGTACATCGAGAAAAGCGTCACGGAATGTGAAAACGGGGCGAACCTGATGAGATATGCGGCAACTCCTAAGACCATAGCATCAAAGCAGGTAAGTATAGAGGATTTTTATCTGTGGGTCGACGGCATTGCGGACGGTTCGTGGCTTCCGATCCCGAACCCGCTCGTCAAGGCCGCTCCCGGAAAATTCTATTCCGCGATATATTTCCCGAAAAACTCGGACAGGGCGATATTTTCCGCACCCGATTCCTCAGGGCGCTGGAAAATATTGCAGTCATACCGTATCAACGATACACTATGGACTTCCCCGGAACCGGTGTCAGGAAGGATTTCCTCATACGGCAATGAAATTTTCCCGTTCCTTGACAGGGAGGGAAAAACATTGTATTTCGCTTCGGATGCAATGGCGGGCATGGGAGGATACGACCTTTACGCCAGCAGGTGGGACGACGGGCTGCAGGACTGGGGAGAACCGGAAAACCTCGGTTTCCCTTACTCCTCTACAAGCAACGACCTGCTCTATTTCAATACGCCCGACGGGAAATATACAATCATAGCCTCCGACAGGGCCGGCCGCCCCGATTCAGTCGGGATATACATCACGGTATCAATGACTTCCCCTATAAAGAGAAAAATAGAAAGTGCATCGCAGGCCCGCACCGCCGCCATGCTGGAGCCCGGCAGGCCGGACGGGGCCGGACGCAAGCGTCCGGAAGGCGATAATGCGGAAAAAGACGGGAGGTACGGCGAATATTCAGCTGTAATAAACAGAATAAACATACTTAGGGACGACTATTCCGCAAAACTGGACAAATTGAGGGAAAGCCGGGAAATTTACGCAGGGGCATCCGGGGCGGACCGGGAATTTCTTGCCGAAATGATTGCAGATATCGAAAAGGAGTCTTTTGTCATAAAGAAACAGCTCGACTCGGCCGGCAAGGCCGCCGCAGATATGGAAATGGAGTTCCTGAAGAACGGTATCATACCGCAGATTCCGGAAGAAGAAGACTATGCAGAGACAGTCAGACCAACGGCCCCCTACAGGTTCGTAAAACACAAGGCCGGAATCATTCCGAACATGGCCATAGAGTTGCCCGAAGTAAAATCCATAATAACTGACGGCATCCCCGACGGGCTGGTATACCAGATACAGATAGCGGTACTTTCCTCCCCGGCGGAAGAAGAAAAACTGAACGGCCTCGTTCCGGTATATGTCACGAAGCAGCCGTCAGGAAACTATCTGCATGCGGTAGGAGCCTACAGGACATACAGCCAGGCATCCTCGAACCTCAAAGGCGTAAGGGCAAAAGGATTCCCCAAGGCATTCATCATCGCCTACGAAAACGGGGAAAGCATATCCGTCAAAACGGCCAGGGCCCTGGAAAACAAGCCGGCCGAATACTCCTACAACGTCACTGTCTACGGCTACAGCGACGGCCTGCCGGAACAGGCCATTGAAGCCGTAAGAAGCGCATACGGTGACAAGGACATAACAGAGATCCTTACCGGTGACGGCCCGGCCTGCATAATAGGCCCGTTCCCCGAAAAGAGAACAGCGGAAAACGCAGCGGAACTGCTCAGGGGGATGAATGTGGAAAATGTCTCGGTTCAAAGCATAAAGTTATAAACCAATGGCACTTGTCATAAGTCTTTCTATTATTGGAATACTCCTCATAATCGCCGAAATCCTGCTTATTCCAGGTTTTTTTATTACCGGACTGCTGGGCCTGGCGTCGGTAACGGCCTCATGTTTTTTCGCTTTCGACAGATTCGGCCAGACAGGCGGCATAATAACGATTGCCGTCAACATAATTGTCACTCTTGCGGCTATTCTGCTGTCCATGCGGGGCAAAACCTGGGACAAGGTAGCCCTGACCGCACAGATAGACAGCAGGACAGACAGCAATCCGGAAGACAAGGGCATTGTCGCCGGATGCGGCGGTGTAACTGTAACAAGACTTAACCCAATGGGCAAAGTACTGATAAACGGCCATATAGTCGAAGCCTCGGCCGAAAACGGAATAATCGATGAAAACACACCGGTAGAGGTAATCTCCACCGAATCAAACCGCATTTACGTAAAATCAAAATAATTTTTTATGACATCTTCAATCGCAGTTCTGCTAATATGGATAGCGGTCGCCATCGTGGCCCTTATTATCCTGCTATGGTTCTTTCCCGTCACCCTGTGGTTCCAGGCTCTCATTTCGGGAGTCAAGATATCCCTTATCCAGCTGGTACTGATGAGATGGAGGAAAGTTCCCCCGAGCACGATCGTGATGGCCATGGTCACAGGCACCAAGGCCGGCCTCAAGTTAGATGCCAATGCGCTCGAGGCCCATTACCTGGCCAAAGGGAATGTCCCGAATGTAGTCAACGCGCTCATCTCGGCGGACAAGGCCAATATCAACCTTGACTTTAAAATGGCCGCTGCCATAGACCTGGCCGGAAGGGACGTTTTCGAAGCCGTGCAGATGTCGGTGAACCCGAAAGTAATCAATACGCCGCCCGTAACTGCAGTTGCCAAAGACGGCATCCAATTGATTGCAAAGGCAAGGGTTACCGTCCGTGCCAACATTAAGCAGCTCGTGGGAGGCGCCGGAGAGGAGACGGTACTCGCGCGCGTAGGAGAAGGCATCGTATCAAGCATAGGGGCCGCCGAGTCCCACAAGGAAGTGCTGGAGCACCCCGATTCCATCTCGAAGGTCGTACTGGCAAAAGGGTTGGACGCCGGCACCGCCTTTGAAATACTTTCCATTGACATAGCCGATATCGACATAGGCAAAAACATCGGGGCAGTGCTCCAGATAGACCAGGCAAACGCAGACAAGAACATAGCCCAGGCAAGGGCCGAAGAGAAGCGGGCCATGGCAGTAGCCCTCGAACAGGAAATGAAAGCCAAAGCCCAGGAAGCCAGGGCCAAAGTAATCGAAGCCGAAAAAGAAATCCCCCTGGCCATGGCAGATGCTTTCCGCTCGGGCAACCTCGGCATAATGGACTACTATAAGATCAAGAACATCCAGGCCGATACCGACATGCGCGAAAACATCGCCAAGCCCGTACAATAAAAGTAAATTTTGCAGATACCGCTTTTTGTAATAAATTTGCGGCTCTGCACCCGGTGAGGTGAGTGAGTGGCTGAAACTAGCAGTTTGCTAAACTGCCGTACTGGAAACGGTACCGGGGGTTCGAATCCCCCCCTCACCGCAAGAATACGAACAGGCTTACGAGCATTCCTGTAAGCCTGTTCGTATTTGTTTTCATGCGTCTCTACCTGCGGCCGGACGCGGCATTTATTTCCGCTGTATCGGAAAGTATCTGGGATGAATGCGCCTTTGTATCTACTTTGGAAATAATGTCAAAAATAGTCCCGTCCGCATCTATGACATATGTCTTCCTGAGCGTTCCCGTTACTGTTTTCCCGTACATCTTTTTCTCGCCGTAAGCCTCGTAAGCCTTAAGGACAGCCAGATCGGGATCAGAAATCAGGGGAAAAGGCAATGAATATTTTGCAGCGAATTTCTTATGGGATGCCGCACTGTCCCTGCTTACCCCGACGACCGAATATCCTTCCGCCAGGAATCTCCGGTAATTGTCCCGAAGATCGCATGCCTCGGCGGTACATCCCGGCGTATTGTCCTTGGGATAGAAGTACAATACCAGCTTACGGCCGGCGAAATCGCTTAATTTTATAAGATTGCCATCCTGATCATGCCCCTCGAAATACGGGGCCTTGTCACCTGTTTTCAACATATCGATTTGAATTTAACCGTATCTGCAATTTCCGATTCCCGGCAACTGCAATAAAAAGGCCGGACAAAAACTGTGCCCGGCCGGTTCATTGTGCTTAAAGTACCTGAAATCAATCGTCTATCTCTACAACGTTGAATTTGGAGTCGAATGTTATCTCAAGGCCGTTGGTAATCTTCACCTCATATCCGTAACGTCCCTTTTCAATGGATACTACAGACATGTCAGGGAAAGAGGCGTTGAGGTAGGATGTAATCTCCGCAGGGACAAGTGCGGCAGGGACCAGTGAATATCTGCAGTCTACCTCCCTCCAGTCCCCGTTGCGGGAAAACTCGACCTTAGTGCTGTTGGTAAAAATAACCTCGTACGTTGTCTCCATGAGGTCGCGCTCTTCTTTGGCATAAGATACTTTTTCATTCGGAAAATACTGTTTGATGAACTCCTGTGCAGCAACCGGGAGCTGGCTTACCTGAATGGGAATGTCCTGGTCGGCCCTGGCAGTTGAAAGTCCCAAGAACAGAAAAGCTGTCGCAATAACCATTAATTTTTTCATAATTCCTTAATTTAAAATATTTATTAATACTATTATTACCTATCATTGACAGTGCAAAGATGAAAAGCGATTCTAAAATAAAACTGAAAAAGCCCGGAAAATTCCGGGCTTTCGGCTATTGTCTGTCCGAATCGCGCCGCCCCGCAGGGCCGTATCCGTCCAGAGCTTACATGACTGGATTATTTACAGGATATTACCGTCTGCATCCATGCGCAGCTCTATTTCGTTGTCATCGCCGAATTCGATTTCAATAACATAATATTGTGAAGACGGCGTTTCCACGAACTCGGCATCGTCAATCTCATAGCGGCCGTACTCGGCATCGAGGGCGGCTATGACGGCAGCAGGGAGTTCGCTCACCCGTACTTCCCATTTGCTCCATACCCACTCGTCCGCACCGTTGAAATAAACGTCCTTTTCACGCGAGTCATGGAATATCTCCACTTCAAGCATGCCGTCGTCATAGTCGTATTCAAGTATTACGGCACCGGGATACCTGTCCTCTATGAAGGCAGCGACCTCCTCGCCTACCATCTGGCCGTTCCCGTTGCCTCCGTTCCCGCCACGGTCCACGACCTCGATTGTCCCGTCAGGATATATGTCGATTTCCACATCGTCCCCGCGTCCTTCGAGCTCGAAGCGGTAAAACTCATTGCCGGGCATCAGGTAGTGGTCCACATCATCTATCCGTGCAGACGAGTATTCGGAACTGTTGAAGAACTGCATTATGTTCTCCGGAACTTCCGCAAGGCGCAGCCCGGTCTTCGTATATATCCATGTTCCCCCCATTTCGAACAGCAGTTCGCGGCATACGCCTCCGTCAATAATCTCCACCTCGACATATCCGCCCTCTTCGTCCACCTCAACGATGCGGGCCCCGGGATAATTCTCTTCAATAAAGTCCCGGATACCGGTACCGGGGTCGGTAGGGATATAGTCGTCATAGTCGTAATCGCTGTCGGCATCGGCTATCTGTTTTACCAGAATACCGTCCGGAGAATAATAAAGGTCCATCTCCACAGTGCGGCCTTCCATGACGCCTTCCACTTCGATTACATATATGGTTTCAACACCTCCGCGTTCGAGCATGTCGATATCGTCTATAGTCCACGATGCATATTCGCTGCTTTCAAATGCAGCCTTGACTGCTTCGGGCAGCCTGTCGTAGGTTATGTCCGTTTCGGTCATATACCAGCCGCCCATGTCATCGAACCATGCCGAGCGCCTTACCGAATTGTCTGATTTCGTAAAGGAACTTGAAAAAGAAGCAACGCTGTAACCGCTCTTAAACTGCCAGGAGACATCAGTTGCGTCCGGATACATTTCATACAATGCAGCCTCTGTTTCGTTGGTAATTTCGACTTTGTCAGTATTCCCATTCCTGTCGCAGGAGATAATGGTTACAATAAAAGCCGAAAGTGCTAATACAGTTAAAATCTTCTTCATAATTTTTAATGCTTTTGTTTTTATCTTCACTCTTAATTCCCCGACGGGGATTTTGTGACACGGCAAAAGTCCAATGCAATTATGAAATAAAAATGAAATCATTTCCAAAACACTGAGAATACGTGCATTCCATTCATGAAGGCATATTCTACACGGAGATCGTAATATCTCTGTACCGACCTTACTATCGCCAGGCCCAGGCCTGCAGAGCCCTCCCTGCCGGAACCTTTGTAGAACCTTTCGAAAATACGGTCCTTATCCAGTTCCGCGTCCCCGTCATTAGCTATCAGGAATTGCCTGTCCCTTATCGTAACCGTTATGTGCCCTCCTTCGGGAGAATGAGAGTACGCATTTTTCAGCAGATTGGATATCAAGGCATAGGCCAGTGTAGTGTTCATCCGGACAACTAAGGGTGCTTCAAAATCCCTTTTTACGGAAAGCCCCTTGTCCGAGTATATTTCATCATAGGCGGAAAGAATCTCTTCGGAAAGGGCGGTTATGTCCACATCCGACGCTTCCGGAAACTGACGGTTGTCAATCTTTGTAAGCATGAGCAGGGTCTTGTTCAAACGGACCACATCATCCAGCGTCTTCCTTATTCTCAGAAGTTCGCCCAACTGTTCCTCAGTCAGGTCCGTATTGTCGACCAACCACTCCACCCTGTTGGCTATCACGGCCATAGGGGTCTGCAATTCGTGCGAGGCATTGCCGATAAACTGCTTCTGCTTCTCAAAGGTCTGCTCTATCCTGTCCAGCGCCGCCTGCGCCCCTTCATTAAGTTTCCTGAATTCGACAATGTCCGTATCGTCAGGCAGGGGCGGGTTCTTCCCACCGAGTCTGTATCTGTCCAGCCATTCGAGCAGGGAATAGAGCGGCCTCATATTCCTGTTGAGAACATAAAGGCTGACACCGACGGCTATAAACAGCATCGAGAGATACAGGGCAACGACCCACAGTGCAATCGCCCTGAGCAGGTCCTCCTTGTCGATTGCCGGGGTAAAGACATCGAGACGGTAATACTGCCCGTCATCGTCCCTGAATACCGTACTGAGTATCCTCGCCGGTTCCGTTTCCCTCTTTTCGGGTATGTACATCTCGGAATCATAATATCTTATCTTCTTATTCTGCTCAGCATAAAGGGAATCCACCGGCATGATGCTGTAACTGTTGTTCGTACCGGTCTCAGGAGGGGGCATCTCCCTGCCTGCCAGCATTTTCATAATGATAACCTGGGAGAAACTGTCGAGTGTATCGTCAGTCTCGTCATTGACTTCATCGACTACGGCAAAATAAAAAAAGGCCGCCCATACCGCCATAAGGGGGACCATAATCATGGTAAGCCGCAACGCTATCCTGTAAATAAGCCTCATCCTATCCTTCCGTACTTGTCAGTTTATATCCGAAACCGTAGACCGCCTTTATCTCGATAGCGGCACCGGCCTCGCCGAGTTTTTTTCTGAGATTCTTCATCTGCGCATAGAGAAACTGATAATTGTCCACCCCGTCCGCATGGTCTCCCCATACTGCCTCCGCAAGATCGGACTTGTCCACAAGATGGTTCGGATGCTGGATAAAGTACAGAAGAATATCGTATTCCTTTTTCAAGAGCGGGAGGACATGGCCGTCTACGGAAACGATGCGGCTGTCCGTATGTACGGTGACATTGCCCATGTTCAATGACATGTCCCCGCCGCCCATGCTCCTTCGCAATACGCTTTTGATTCTCGCCTTGAGTTCCGACAGTTCGAAGGGTTTGGCAATATAGTCATCCGCCCCGTTGTCAAGACCGGTTATCTTATCCTCTGTCGAGTCCTTTGCGGATATAATGATCACATTGTCCTTCCTGCGCAACTTCTTAATATGCTCCAACAGTTTGAGGCCGCTTCCTCCGGGCAGCATTATGTCCAGTAAAATACAGTCATAATTGTATGCCGCTATGCGCGCATCGGCAGAATTGAAGTCCGATGCAGTCTCGACAATATAATTCTCTCGGGAAAGATCCCGGAGCATCAGTTTCCTCAACGAAGCATCATCCTCTACTATAAGTATTTTCATATGAAGTTTAATTATCGGCTTCGTCCACATATACTTGGGCGCCTCGGTAATTGCAAACAAGTTTGCATTACTCTCGGCTTCTGCGTATATTTGCCTTCGGCATTTATACTGTTACGCCTCGGCCAAGCAAATTTGAGCAAGCTCATTTGCTCCGCTCTCGGCTTCTGTGTATATTTGCAACTTTATCGGGGTGTGGCGCAGTTGGCTAGCGCACCTGCTTTGGGAGCAGGGGGTCGAAGGTTCGAGTCCTTTTACCCCGACAGATTACCGGAATTCTCCGAATGTCTTCATGAACTGTACCCTCTCGTACATCGCCGGGTCCTTTATGTTGGAGTAGTTCAGCTTTCCCCTGAAATCATTTACAGAGGCGAACCCGTTGTCATCCATAAACCTGATGATGTCGGAGTTGAATTTTTCTATAACTTCTAAGCCATCCTTATACAGAACCGAACACAGCTGCACCGTATCGGCCCCGGCAAGGATGAGCTTAAGGGCCGTCCGGGAATCATGGATTCCGGTGGTGGCGGAAATATCCAGCCCGCGTGTAACTGCGGACAGGACGGCAGTCCATCTCAAGGGTATCAGGTATTCGTCCGGACCGGAAAGTGCCGGAGCAGGTACAATGCACAACCTGTCAATATCTATGTCGGGAGAGAAGAACCTGTTGAAAACCACTACCCCTTTTGCCCCGCAGGATGACAGCCTGTCTGCAAACCAGACGATACCGGTAAGGTGCGAACTTATTTTCACCGACACCGGAACATGCACGTTTTTAACGACATCCCTCACAGTATCGCAATACCCCTGTTCAATCTCATCAGGAGAAGTCTTCCTGCCGGTAGGCATTTCATAAAGGTTCAGCTCGATGGCATCCGCCCCGGCGGCCTCGATTTCCCTGGCATAGGCCGTCCACTCCCCTCTGCTGTAACAGTTTATGCTGGCTATCACGGGAATCGAGACTCTTTCCTTTATGGTGCGTACCTTTTCCTTATAATCCGCCACTGAATTGTGACGGATATATCCGTGAAGATAATCGCCCATCTCGGGGTAGGAGTCGGAAACCCCGGAAAGAAATTCCGCCTCGTTGCTGATCTGCTCCTCAAACAGCGACTTGAGGACTACCGCCCCGGCCCCGTATTTCTCCATCAGCTCAATCTTTCCAGCATCGGCAGTAAGCGAGCAGCTGCTGACAATTACCGGGCTTTTCAGTTCCAGCCCCAAATATTTCACATCCAATGTAGCCATATCGTCATTTGTTTATATCGTACAATTTTTCCAGTACGGGCCTGTAGCCCGTCTTTTCCTCTATAATGCCTCTTATCGCGGAGACCGGCACCCTTTCCTGGGCCATCGTATCCCTGTCCCTTACCGTCACGCACCTGTCGGCAAGAGTATCGTGGTCTATCGTGATGCAGTATGGAGTCCCAATTGCATCCTGTCTGCGATACCGCTTCCCTATGCTGTCCTTGTCATCGTACTGACAGTTGAAATCGTATTTCAGGGTGTCCATTATCTCGCGGGCCACCTCCGGCAGACCGTCTTTCTTGACAAGGGGAAGTACGGCCGCCTTGACGGGAGAAAGTACCGGCGGAATCCTCAGGACAGTCCTCGTCTCCCCGTTTTCAAGTTTCTCCTCGCAATAGGCGGCGGACAATACGGCAAGGAACATCCTGTCCAGACCTATGGAGGTCTCTACTACATACGGGGTGTAGCTTTCATTGGTCTCCGGGTCGAAATACTGTATCTTCCTGCCGGAGAATTTCTGGTGGTTGCCCAGGTCGAAGTCGGTCCTGGAATGTATCCCCTCGAGTTCCTTGAAACCGAAGGGGAATTCGAACTCAATATCGGTCGCCGCATTTGCATAATGGGCCAGCTTCTCATGGTCATGGAAACGGTATTTGCCGTCCCCGAGGCCAAGGGCCTTATGCCATTGCAGCCTGGCCTCCTTCCATTTGGAAAACCACTCCAGTTCGTCTCCCGGACGGACGAAAAACTGCATTTCCATCTGCTCGAACTCGCGCATGCGGAATATGAACTGCCTGGCCACTATCTCGTTACGGAATGCCTTCCCTGTCTGCGCGATTCCGAAGGGTATCTTCATCCTTCCAGTCTTGCAGACATTCAGGAAGTTTACAAATATTCCCTGGGCGGTCTCTGGCCTCAGGTATATTATTCCGTCCTGACCGGATATGTTGCCCAGCTGTGTGCTGAACATAAGGTTGAACTGCCTTACCTCCGTCCAGTTCCTGCTACCGGAAACAGGGCATACGATACCGCAGTCTATAATGATATTGCGAAGGGCCTCAAGGTCGTTGGCATTCAGGGCCTCCGTCATCCTCGCCCTGATTTCGTCCGCTTTCTGCCTGTTTCGCAACACATTGGGATTCGTCGAGAGGAACTGTCGCTCATCGAAGGCATCCCCGAATTTCCGGCGGCCCTTCTCCACTTCTTTCTGGATCTTCTCCTCCAACCTGGCGATATGGTCTTCTATAAGGACATCCGCACGGTACCTTTTCTTGGAATCCTTATTGTCTATAAGCGGATCGTTGAACGCCCCGACATGTCCGGAAGCCTGCCATACTTTGGGATGCATGAAAATAGCCGAATCGATTCCGACTATGTTCTCGTTAAGACGCACCATGGCGTCCCACCAGTATTTCTTTATGTTGTTTTTCAGCTCAACCCCCATCTGGCCGTAATCGTACACGGCGCTCAGTCCGTCGTAAATCTCACTTGAGGGGAAAATGAAGCCGTATTCCTTTGCATGGGCAGTAAGCTGCTTGAATGTCTCTTCCTGTGTCATCTGTACAAATCGTTGATTGCGCAAAAATACTAATTATTCCTATATTTGCCGCAAAACACTACAATACACAGAAAATGAAGCGCAGACTACTCGTTTTGCTCTCAACGGCAATGCTAATGTCCATCACAGCAAGGGCCGACGGGATAATCTCCGTAAAAAGTTCCGGAAGCCCTGCCGAAAACGGCCTGTATGAAATGCTCATTACGGTCTCACTCAATCCTGGATGGTATATATACAGTTCGAATCCGGCAAATGACGGCCCGATGCCAACATCGTTCGAAGCGATAGATATAGACGGCTGTGAGCTGTCGGGACGTCTGCAGGATACAGAGGTCCCGCTGCGGAAGATCGACCCCGGATTCGGGACAGAGGTGGAATATTTCGAAGGCAAGGCGGTTTTCAGGCAAATGATAAAACCGTTGCGCGAAGGGGCGCTGACTGTAAAGGGCACACTCTTCTGCCAGACCTGCAACGGAATGGAATGCATACTTAACGAGTATGACGTATCTTTCACTGCCGGAGACCGGCAGGCGGCTGGCAACGAAGATCCTGCATCTTCCGAAATCCGGGCAGGACAGGCCGGGCCTGCGGCAGAAAGCGGAAGCCAGTCCCTGTGGAAGTTCCTGCTTGTCGCCTTTGCCGCCGGGCTGGCAGGAGTTGTAACTCCCTGTGTATTCCCCATGATACCCATGACTGTAGGATTCCTTATGGGAACAGGCGGGTCCAGGAAGTCCGGAATACTTAAAGGCATCATTTTCGGCATATCCGTCATACTTATCTACACGGCGTTAGGACTGATAGTCGCCGTCTTCGAAAGCACGGCGGCAACGGACGCTCTGGGGACCCACTGGATTCCCAACCTTGTATTCGCCCTGCTCTTCATCATCTTCGGCATCTCGTTTCTCGGTGCGTTCGAGATTACCCTTCCCGGCTCAATGGCTGACAAGGCCGACAGGCAGGCAGACAAAGGAGGATACATCGCCGCATTTTTCGCCGCATTGGCAATGACAATCGTATCTTTCTCATGCACAGGACCGTTTGTCGGTTCTATCCTGGCAGCCTCAGTCATGGATGGAGTTGCCCTGAAGCCTGTTTTGGGAATGGCCGTATTCGGACTGGCGTTCTCACTGCCTTTCGTAATATGCTCGGTATTCCCCGCCTTTATAAAGAAAATGCCCAAATCCGGAAGTTGGCTGAACATGGTAAAGGTCGTATTCGCATTCATAATGCTGGCCTTCTCCATGAAGTTCCTGTACAATGTTGACGCGTATTTCGGACTGAATATCATAACAAGAACAGGTTTCATATCCGTATGGGCAGCCCTGTCGCTCGTCCTTGGGCTTTATCTTCTCGGAATATTCAGGACCAAGCACGACGGGCAGTCAGAAGGGGCGGGCTGGATAAGGATATGCCTGTCTGTAGCATGCCTCTCGTTTGCCTTCTATCTTGCATCGGGCCTTTCAGGTGCGCCGCTCAAATCAGTCTCCGGGCTCATTCCTCCGGAAGACAGCCCGGTATCCGCCATGCAGCCTGCCCCCGACGGGCCGACACAGGCAACAGGGAGCGGGTACGCCTCCATAGAAAGTTTCTCCACGCTTGAAGAAGCCGTACTGGCCGCAAGAGAGCAGTCCAAGCCGATATTCATATCATTCAAGTCCCACACGTGCAGTGTATGCAAAATGATGGAATCAACCGTTCTCAGCAATGCAGAGATACTGAACCGCATAGAATCCGGATTCATCATAGCGAACCTGTATGTGGACGACAAAAGGCCGGATGCGGAATTCCGGACACTCGGAAGAAGGTTCAGGGACTATGAGATGAGGCAGTTCGGCTCCGCCTCGCAGCCACTCTACGCAATAATCGATGCCGAAGGGAACACGTTGTCAGGCCCTGTCGGAAGTTGCAGCGAAGAGGAATTCATGGCGTTCCTCAATCCCTGAGCAGGAGCTGCCCGACAAGCTTCCCGGCATATTCCCTTTCTTTGAGTTGGGGATGGGGTATTTTCAGGCGCGGGGTATCGATGTGCCTGTCCCCGTACAATACGATATCAATATCGATAATCCTCGGGAAATATTTCCTCCTGCCGTCAGGCAGGTATTGCGGGCCGTCGTCTTCGCGTCCCATTTTATGTTCCACATACTTGCACACATCGAGCAATGCCTCGGGAGGGCATGTCGTCTCGAAAGTGACGGCCTGATTGAGGAAAGGGGTGTCACACTCGAACCCCCAGGGCTCTGTCTGAATGATATCCGACTCACGTACATCGGAAAAGAGATACGGCGCAAGCTCTGTCACTATCAATGACAGGGCTATGCTCAGATTGCGCCTGCGGTCTCCCATATTGCTGCCAAGGATAAGATATACCCTGACAGGTCTGTCCTCGAATTTCATAGCAGTCCCAGTTCCAGCAAAGCCTCGTCACTCATCCTTGACTTGTCCCACGGCGGATCGAATGTCAGCTCAATGGCCACATCGGTGACCCCGGGAGTATCGGCTATCGCATTGTGAACCTCTTCAAGAAGAAAGTCGGACATGGGACAGTTCGGAGCGGTCATCGTCATCCTCACCGACACCTTATGGTCCTCATTTATATCAATATTGTATATCAGGCCCAGGTCATACACGTTTACCGGTATTTCGGGATCGTACACCTGCCTGAGCGCCCGAACTACATCACGCGTCAAAGTAGTTATATCCTTCTCCATATCATCAGGCATTTTCCTTGGCTATGGTCATTATGCGGGCCATCATTGACACGAGTCCGTTGGCCCTTGTAGGCGAAAGATGCTCCTTAAGCCCTATCCTGTCAATAAACGAAAAGTCCGAAGCGAGTATTTCCGCCGGTGTCCGCCCGTCATATACTCTGATTAACAGGGAAATTATCCCTTTTGTAATAATAGCGTCACTGTCTGCGCTGAAAAACAGCCGCCCGTTTTCAAGCCTGTAATCCAGCCATACCCGCGACTGGCATCCCTTTATGAGATTATCCTCCGTCTTGGCGGACCCGTCTATTTCCGGCATAGACTTGCCAAGATCAATCAAATACTCGTATTTGTCCATCCAGTCTTCGAATACGGCGAACTCCCCGATTACCTTTTCCTGTTCTTCCTGTATTGTTGCCATATATATCCTGTTTGATTGTCTGTCATGATAACATCCTTATGGCTTTTCTGAGAGCAGCCATGAATTCCGAACACTCTTCTATCGTATTGTATACCAAAAGAGAAGCCCGCACCATTCCTGACTGGCCGAACCGCCCGATAAGAGGTTCGGAGCACATCAGGCCGGAGCGCACCGCAAATCCGAAATGGTCAAGAAGCGTCGCAATGTCACTGTGGTGAATTCCGTCTACGGTAAAAGAAAAAAGGGGTATCTTTCCCGGAGCGTCCCCGTAAAGTCTCAGCCCCTTTACGGAATGCAGCTCCTCTGTCATATATTCCACTATTTTCCTCTGGTAAGCTTCCATTTCCGGAGTATCGGCCGAACGTGCAAAGCGAAGTGCCGGTGCGAGAGTCGCTACTCCTATGACATTTTGGGTCCCGGCCTCGAACTTCAGCGGAAGCGGGGCGTACGTGGTCTTTCCGTATGTAACCGTATCTACCATGTCCCCTCCTCCCATCCATGGAGGCAACTGTTCCAGAATCCCTTTCTTCCCGTACAGTATTCCCGTTCCAGTCGCCGCATAGACCTTATGGCCGGAAAAGGAATAGAAGTCGCAGTCCAACGCCTGCACGTCAACCCGCGAATGAACTATGCCTTGGGCACCGTCGATATGCACGTACGCCCCGTATTTTCTGGCAGTACGTACAAGTTCCCCTACCGGATTGACAAGTCCGAGCACATTGGACACATGAGCGGCTGAAACTATCCTTACACGGCCGGAAGACATCAGTCCTTCAAGAAGATCCATGCGCCATACACCTCTTTCATCTACAGGGAGGTACATCAGGCGGGCCTTCTTTCTCAAGGCAAGCATCTGCCAGGGCACAATATTGGAATGGTGCTCTGCTTCGGTCAGCAGTATGACATCCCCTTCATTTATGAAACGTTCTCCAAAAGTATACGCAAGCAAATTTATGGAGGCCGTCGTTCCAGAGGTAAGTATTATCTCCTCCCGGGACACGGCATTGACAAACTCCCTGGCGGCTTCCCGTCCGGCCTCGTATAAATCGGTAACCTCGGCCCCGAGTCTGTGCACTGCCCTGTGGACATTTGCATTGAGCCCTCTGAACATTCTGTCTGCCAAATCTATGACGGTATCCGGCTTCTGTGAGGTGGCTGCATTGTCAAAATACACGGAAAGCCGGCTTCCATTCACAGTGTTCTTCAGAAAAGGGAATCTGCCCCTTATGTCGTCTGCGGCTGTCATCTCTCGCAACAAGATTTAAATCACGCAAAAGTAATTAATTTTGTAAAAAATTGTCAGGGGATGTACGATTATATAAAAGGACGGATCGAAGAGCTTAATCCGGCGGAAATGATACTCGAATGCAACGGGATAGGATATAAAATAGCCATTTCGCTCAATTCGTATGACAAATTCAGGGGAAGCCCGGAGGCCAAAGCCTACATATACCACCACCTGAGGGAAGACGAAGAAACCCTGTACGGCTTTTACGACAAAAACGAAAGGTGGATATTCACCCTTCTCATATCTGTCTCGGGCATAGGCCCCAATACGGCAAGGATGATGCTCTCTTCGCTAACTGCCGATGAAGTTGTCAAGGCCATAGGGAATTCGGATGTAAACCGTATCAAGGCTGTAAAGGGTATCGGCGCCAAAACGGCCCAGAAAGTCATCATAGAACTCAAAGACAAGGTATCAAAGGGAGCAGGCGGGGACGGACCCCTGCTGCCGGCCGATACGAACCCGTTTGCAAAAGAGGCATGTTCAGCCCTTATACTGCTGGGGTTTACCAAGGCGGCCGTAGAGAAAACAGTTTATTCCATAATCGCGAAAGAAAACGGGATTTCCCTCGAGGACATTATAAAAAAAGCTCTTAAGATGCTGTGAAATATCGCGAAACTTTCATACATTTGCGCATTATTAAACATGTAAGAAAATGAATACTCCTAAAGACCTCAAGTACACCAAAGACCATGAATGGGTCAAAATCGATGGCGGAATAGCAACAGTCGGGATTACCGACTACGCCCAGGACCAGCTTGGAGACATCGTGTTCGTAGACATCCAGACAATGGGCGAAACTCTTGATAAAGAACAGGTATTCGGAGCAATCGAAGCCGTAAAGACAGTTGCTGACGCATTCATGCCCGTTTCAGGAGAAATAATAGAAGTAAATGAAGCCCTTGAAGGCTCTCCGGAAACTGTAAACAAGGATCCCTACGGAGAAGGCTGGATGATCAAGATAAAGATGACAAATCCTTCCGAGGCCGACGGGCTGATGGATGCTGAAGCCTATATGGCTCTTCTGTAACAAAAAGCTTACATACATCCGCTACCATAAAAGGGCCCTGTCCGCTATTACACGGACAGGGTTCTTTTTTATTTTTTGCGGAAAATTCCTATCTTGCCACATATATTTAAATTTCATGACTATGATTGAACAGCTCCCGAGAACATTCGACCTTCTTACAAAACTCGAAGAAAGATTCCCAGAAAAGGATGACATGCTATGCAGGAAAGTCCACGGAAAATGGATAAAACACAGCGTGAAGGACTATGTAAGGCGTTCACATCTCATAGCTTACGCTCTTGTACACTATGGATACGGGAAAGACGACAAGGCCATAACCATCTGCAGCAACAGGCCGGAATGGAACTTCTTGGACATGGGGTTGAATATCGCGCACATGATACATGTCCCTGTCTACCCCACCCTCGGCAACGATGATTTCCTACATATCTTCAATCATAGCGATGCAAAGATAATATTCGTAGGCAGCGAGAGCCAGTTAAAGAAGCTGTCTCCCATAATAGAACGTATGGACACTCCGGCAAGAGTCATACTTATGGACGATTCGGACACTCACGAATGTCTCCGGGACCTGTACAGGGTCGGGGAAGAACACGAGGACACACTCAGGGTTCCAGTGGAGAAAATGAAAAGGGACATAGATACGGATGAGGTCGCTTCAATCATCTATACGTCAGGCACTACCGGCACACCCAAGGGTGTAATGCTGACCCACCGCAACCTGATGTTCAACGCCTACGGACATGCAGTCAAACAGACGGTAACGTCAGACCAGAGGATGCTGAGCTTCCTGCCGTTATGCCATGTATACGAAAGAAGCATGAACTATGAATACCAGTACATTGGCATAAGCATCTATTATGCGGAGAGCCTCGGGACCATAGCAAGGGACCTGGCCGACTGCCATGCGAACGGGTTCTGCGCTGTACCCCGTGTCCTGGAAATGATGTATGACAAACTCGAAAGCGCAGGGAAAAACCTGACCGGCTTTAAGAGGAAAGTATATGACTGGGCCTGGAAGTTCGGTAACAGTTATGACAATTATAATCACGGCAAATTTTACAATTTCAAGAGGAATCTCGCTGACAGACTGGTATATAGCAAGTGGCGTGAAAAACTGGGAGGGAATGAGATGCTTGTAGTTTCAGGCGGGTCGTCCATTCAGGCCAAGATCGTAAGGCTATTCAATGCGGCCAGACTGCATATCTACGAAGGATACGGAATGACGGAAACATCCCCGGTA
Organism: Candidatus Coprenecus stercoripullorum; assembly: GCA_018715745.1. Classification (GTDB taxonomy): domain Bacteria; phylum Bacteroidota; class Bacteroidia; order Bacteroidales; family UBA932; genus Coprenecus; species Coprenecus stercoripullorum. The sequence continues at coordinate 22,017 of DVLA01000071.1, read as the reverse complement.
ATTGCTGTAAACTCTCCTGTCCAGGGATTCAATGTAATAGGCACCGTAGGAAAACCGATGGAAGGCACGGAGCTCAAATTTGCCGATGACGGAGAGATACTTACGAAAGGCCCTCATGTGATGGCCGGATATTACAAGGACCCGGAGGCGACCCGGAGCGTAATCGACAGTGAGGGGTTCATGCACACAGGGGACATCGGGAGACTTGTAGACGGAGAATATCTCCAGATTACCGACAGGAAAAAGGAAATTTTCAAATTGTCCGTAGGAAAGTACGTAGCCCCGCAGGTTATCGAGAACATGCTGAGAGAATCCCCGTATATAGCCAACTGCATAGTCATAGGCGAGAACCAGAAATTCGCCTCCGCGATAATTGTCCCTGACTTTGAAAGACTGCATTTCTGGGCAGCCAAGCATAAAATCAGTTATAATGACAACGATGAGCTCATTGCAGCCCCGAAAGTGATAGCGAAGATCCATGAGGAAATAGAGAAAGTAAATTCCAAAACGGCACCACACGAGCACATCAAGCGTGAAAGGATTGTCTGCGACGAATGGGGCACGGCCAACAATATGCTGTCCCAGACTCTCAAGCTCAAACGGAGCAACATACATAAAAAGTATTCGGAGCTTATAAGGGAAATATACAGAATCTGATATGACGACTGGAATTGCCGGGGCGTCCCACGAAAAGCAGTTGTCCGCAATCTGGAAAACATGCTTCAACGCTGACGACGGGTTCATGAAAATATTTATCGACAAATGTCTTCCGGCATCTGTCACATATATCGTCGAAGAAAAGGGTGAGATTATTTCATCATCCACAGTCATGCCTCTTAAGTACATAGGGGCAGGCGCCCATACGATGAATGGAGGGTATCTGTACGGTGTCTGTACAATGCCGGAATACAGGGGGCGCAGACTTGCAGCAAGGCTTATGGAATTTGCCGAGAACGACAGTATGGAACGCGGTATGGAATTTATGGTAACAAGGCCCGCATCTGCATCGCTTTTCAAATATTATGAAAATCTCGGATACTCCCAATACCTCTACAGGCAGAATATAACAATCCCCCTGTTCGCAGAATCCCGCAGCAGGGTCCTTCTCAGACCATTGACACCGGAACGCATAGCTCAATTGAGGAAAAGGAACCTCGATTGCGGCTATACGGAATGGGACAGAGAAATCTACGGTTTTTTTCTCGAGTATATAAAATATTGCAAGGGAATAGCAGCAGAGACGCAGAACGGAGGATACATCATAGGCACTCCGGATGATGATGACAACAGCATGTTCAATATCCTCGAATGCGGATACGACAATTTTAACGGATTATCTCTCCCGGATATCTGCAGCACCGTACTTTCCATCTGTCCTGAAGCACGTCATGCAAGAATATTTTCTCCGGCGATAAAGGGTCAAACAAAAACAGGAAAAGCAAGCAGGGAAAAGTTCGCCTTACTGAAGCCGCTTTCAAATAATTGCCCACACAGCCTTTTTTTCAACTTCAGTATGGAATAGTGTTCCACGTGGAACAACAATCTCCTATCTGCCGAAATATACAAGAAGAACGGAAATATCCGAAGGAGAAACCCCGGGAATCCGAGACGCCTGAGCTATAGACTCTGGTCTATGCTTAAGTAATTTCATCCTGCCTTCGGTTGAAAGCGAAGTGATTTTGGAAAAATCGAAATCTGACGGAATCTTGAGATTTTCCAGCTTTCGCATTTTCGACGCCATCGCAGCCTCCCTCTCAATATAGCCTGAATATTTGATTTCAATCTCTACCTCAGAGGTCGAAGCGTCAAACAGCGAAGTCTCGATTAGTGACTGCCCTGAAACTTGAGGCTTGAAAGGAAGACTTAAATAGATGGAAAGATCGCTCTTCCCATCTAAAATATAAGTATCAATCTTTGAAAGCCTCGATATGGAAGCCCGCGTTCCACGTGGAACAAACTTATAAAGGTCATCGAAGGAAAGCTGCGGGCGCTGTAAAAGCGAAGACAGGGGTTTTGCCGACTCTATCCGGGAAGTCCCGGATGAAACTAATAAACCGTTTATCAAATCCGGGGAAACTTTCGTATGCAAAAGTCCATCGGAGAGCCTCTTCTGAACCTCAGCCTTCTTGTGGAACAGGCGTATTCTGATACTGTCGGCGAGAGAGTATTTTTCAGCCACAGGGGTAAGCCTCATGTCTGCATTATCCTGTCGCAACAGAATACGGTACTCGGCCCGCGAGGTAAAAAGCCTGTAGGGCTCATCTACCCCCTTATTGATAAGGTCATCAATAAGCACGCCGATATAAGACTCATCTCTCCTGAGTACAAAAGGGTCCTTGCCGCAAACATGAAAAGCGGCATTGATTCCCGCATAAAGGCCCTGGGCAGCGGCTTCCTCATATCCGGTCGTACCGTTTACCTGACCGGCAAGAAAAAGATTATCCAATACTTTGGAGCGTAAGGTAGGATAAAGATACGTAGGGTCGAAGTAGTCATATTCGATTGCGTAGGCCGGACGATAAAGAACAGCCCGCTCAAAACCATCAATCTTCCTTAACGCAGCATATTGGACATCGAAAGGCAAAGACGATGAAAAACCTTGAAGGTAATACTCATTGGTCCGCCATCCCTCAGGTTCAAGAAAGAGCTGGTGAGTCTCCTTGTCGGCGAAGGTCCGCAATTTATCTTCTATACTCGGACAATACCGCGGCCCTATCCCGGTTATCTTACCGGAGAAAAGGGGGGAAAGATGGAATGCAGAGCGCAGGACAGCATGCACATCAGGATTGGTGTGCGCAATATAGCAGTGCATTTGTCCGACCCCGGCCTGTATCGGGGAGCGATATGGCAGAAAGGAAAATTTCTCCGGTTCAGCATCACCCTCCTGCAGCGTAAGACGGTCGAGGTTCACACTGCGGATGTCGATTCTCGGGGGAGTGCCCGTTTTCATGCGTCCTGCAGGCACTCCGGCATCGCGGAGATAAGTTGACAAGGTGTCCGAAGAAGGTTCCGAGATCCTGCCCCCAGAGACCTGGACCTGACCTACGAATATTTTCCCGTTCAGGAATGTACCTGCGGTCAGGACAAAGGCATCAGAGGTAAACTCGACTCCGAGAACTGTTGTAAGGGAATTTACCCTGCCTTGCGAGAAGGAAAAGGAAGCGACAGTATCCTGCCACAAATCAAGATTAGGTATATTTTCGAGAATATAACGCCAGTTGAGAGAATATGACATCCTGTCGCATTGTGCCCTCGGGCTCCACATGGCCGGTCCCTTGGACTTGTTAAGCATCCTGAACTGGATGGTCGAAGCATCGGTCACAATGGCAGAATAGCCCCCTAAAGCATCTATCTCTCTGATTAATTGCCCTTTAGCTATACCACCAATAGAAGGATTACAGGACATTTGGGCAATTTTTGCCATGTCCATAGTGATAAGCAGGACCGATTTGCAAATCCGGGCGGCGGCAGCGGCGGCCTCGCATCCGGCATGGCCTGCACCGATTACTATGACGTCATAGTGCTTAAGCATCTATGTTGAATTTTGTCAATAAGGCTATGGCTTCATCCTCGGCGGCGCGCATCTTAAGCGTCTCCTCCGGCGTTGCGTCCCCGTATCCGAGCAGATGGAGGATCCCGTGCGCCATGACCCTGTAGAGTTCAAGGAGGAATGTCGCGGAGTAGTCCTTTGCATTGGCGGAAACAGTGTCGACGCTTATATATATGTCACCCGATATGCCGGCGGAAACCCTGCCTCCCGTACCGGACGGCCGGTATCCGGAAGTATCGAAGGTGATAATATCCGTAAAGTAGTCATGCCCGAGAAACTGCCTGTTAAGTCTGAGAATTTCCCGGTCATCGACAAAAATGAAATTAATGTTTCCGGCTTTCTCCGAATGTTCGGAAAGTATCTCCCCTATCCAACTGCGGAGCCTGGTCCTGCCATGTAGGATAAAGCCTTCAACTTGCATGTTGAATGTTATCATTTGGTCTAAAATTTGCAGCAAAAATAAGCACAATTATAATATCTTAAAATATGTCAAAAGTAAGTATTATCGGCGCAGGAAACGTAGGCGCGACATGCGCGAATGTAATCGCCAACTTGAATATTGCAAAGGAAATCGTAATCCTCGACGTCAGGGAAGGATTCGCCGAAGGCAAGGCCATAGACATGATGCAGACAGCCAAGGTCCTCGGTCTCAGCTCCAGGATAAAGGGCGTCACAAATGACTACAAGGCTACGGAGAACTCTTCGGTAGTCGTAATAACGTCAGGCATGCCGAGAAAACCCGGTATGTCCAGGGAAGACCTCATCGGCACAAACTCCAACATCGTCAAAGAAGTTGTGGGCAATGTCGTAAAACACTCCCCCAACGCATTCATAGTAATGGTGGCCAACCCTATGGATACAATGACTTACCTTGCATACAAGAGCTGCGCAATCAAGAAGAACCACCTTATCGGAATGGGCGGGGCCCTCGACAGCAGCAGGTTCAACTATTACCTCAGCCAGGCGCTCAATGTCCCTGTTTGCGATGTTGACGGAATGGTTATCGGGGCGCACGGCGACTCCACAATGGTTCCCCTCATGAGTTCGGCGCACTACAAGGGCGGAAAGATAGAGAAGATTCTCTCCAAGGCAAAAAGGGATAAGGTAATCGCCGACACAATGGTAGGCGGGGCGACCCTTACCAAACTCATAGGTACGTCCGCATTCTATGCCCCCGGCGCATGCGCCGCAAGCATAGTAAAGGCCATCCTGCTCGACGAGAAGAAGATTATCCCGTGCAGCGTGCCGCTCAACGGGGAATACGGTGAAAGCGACATATGCCTGGGAGTACCGGTTGTAATAGGAAAACGCGGCGTTGAAAAGATTGTCAAGCTTACGCTGTCGAAAGAAGAAGAAGAAAGGTTCCACGCCGGTGCGGAAGCCCAGAGAAAGACAAACAGGATACTTCACGACCTGAAGGCAATCTGACTTTTTAACAAAAAGAGCCCTGCTTATCAACAATAAATTTGCAGATTAGCAAAAAAGTTCCCAATTTTACAGCCTAATTAAGAATACTGAAAATGGAAATAAAGAAATCACCCAAAGCGGACCTTGAGAATAGGAAGCTTCTATTCAGAGAGTTAGGCTTAATTATTGCTCTCGGTATAGTTCTCATGGCATTCGAGTGGAAGTCCACGGAGAAAGCCGAGGCTATCGTAGTGGCCGAGGAAGCTGTGGAAATAGAGCAGGAAACCATCCCTATTACCACGGAAGCCCCGCCGCCACCGCCTCAGGCCCCGCAGATGCCGGTACTTTCCGATCAGATTGACATTGTGGAAGACGACATAGTCATCGAAGAAGACCTTTTCGTCAGCCTCGAGGACAACGAGAATCTCGGTGTCGAGATAATGGACTATGTTGCCGAGACCTACGAGGAAGAAATCATAGAAGAGGCTATCCCGCTTCTGATAGTTGACGTCAAGCCTACCTTCATGGGCGGCAGCCCCGACCAGTTCAGTACCTGGGTTTCAAAGAACATCAAATATCCTGCAATAGCAAGGGAAAACGGAATTTCAGGCAGGGTTCTGGTCTCTCTTACCATAGAGAAAGACGGTTCGGTCACCAATGTCAAAGTTGTCAGAGGCGTAGACGCACTTCTCGACAAAGAGGCTGTCAGGGTCGTACAGTCCTCACCAAAATGGGAACCTGCAAGGCAGATGGACAAGGTCGTAAGGGTTACCTACACTGTCCCTGTAACGTTTGTTTTAAGATAACGACTGTTATAAATAGTTTTTTTAGTTAATTAAGACAGTGCCGGACAAGTTCGGCACTGTCTTTCTGTGTGTATATGGAAGAAGCCGTACTTGTATCAGTCATAACCAAGGAGTCGGACGAAAAAAGCGTAAAGGAGTACCTTGATGAACTTGAATTCCTGGCCCTCACTGCAGGCGTGAGAAGCGGCAGGAGGTTTACACAAAAGGTCGAACGGGCAAACTCCAAAACCTACGTAGGCAGTGGCAAACTCGCTGAAATCAAGGGATACATAAAAGAACACGACATAAGCCTGTGCATATTCGATGACGAACTGTCGCCCTCACAGCTGCGCAATCTCGAAAAGGAACTTGAATGCAGGATATTGGACAGGACAAGCCTGATACTGGATATCTTTGCCCAAAGGGCGAAAACCGCATACGCAAAAACTCAAGTCGAACTTGCACAATACCAATATCTTCTGCCAAGACTTACAAGGATGTGGACACACCTTGAAAGACAAAGGGGAGGTATCGGGATGCGCGGACCAGGTGAAAGCCAGATTGAGACTGACAGAAGGATAATCCTCACGAAAATAGCCAAACTCAAGGCCGACTTGAAAAAAATCGACAGGCAGATGGCCTCGCAAAGGGGCAACAGGGGTTCGCTGGTTAGGGTCGCACTCGTCGGGTATACAAATGCCGGAAAAAGCACGCTCATGAACCTCCTGTCAAAAAGCGACGTATTCGCGGAAAACAAGCTCTTCGCCACGCTCGATACGACTGTAAGGAAGATCGTTCTGGGGAACCTTCCCCTGCTGCTTTCAGATACAGTCGGCTTTATAAGGAAACTTCCCACCCAGCTGGTCGAATCCTTCAAGAGTACGCTTGATGAAGTCAGGGAAGCCGACGTACTTATGCACGTTGTAGACATATCCCATCCCAATTACGAGGAGCAGGTAAAAGTAGTCAAGGAAACACTGACAGAGATAGGTGCGGGAGGTAAACCGGTCTATTTGATTTTCAACAAAATAGATGCATACAGATACCATCGGAAAAGCGAATTCGACCTGTTCGGGGACGAACCTGCTAATATGTCGCTGGACGAACTCAAACACATGTGGATTGCAAAGGAGAATACTCCCTGCATCTTCATTTCCGCAAAAGAAAAGGTCAATATCGATAAACTGAGGGACGACCTGTACAGGATAGCGGCGGAAATACACGCGGGAAGATACCCGTTCAACAATTTCCTATGGTAAGCTGGAAGTCTGCAATCGCCTTATACACCGCCGCAGGCTGCTCGAGAAATACACCGTGGCCCGCATCCGCAATCACTACTGTCCTTGAAGCCCCGAAATCATCCCTTACCCTGCCTATCGCCTCGGGAGGATAGAACCTGTCCTGATCTCCGTAAATAAAGAGGATTTTTGAAAGAAAGGATCTTACGGTATCGGATGTATCCGGACGCATTGCAACGCCCCTTAACGAGGCGGCAACGCCAAGCGGGTCATGTGTCTCGCATATCTCCAGAATTTCCTGCAGAAGGCTGTCCATACGCCTGAGATTCTTCCTTGCAAACATGTTGGGAAGGGAGAGGTGGGCTATCGTCATTAACTTGCCGTTCAGAATCAGGCCAATCTCATCATTACGCCTCTTAACCGTCTGTTCGGTATCAGGATAGGGGGATGAAGACAACAAAGCCAGGGAACGCACTTTCTCAGGATGGGATTTAAGGAAGGAGAGGGCATAATAGCCGCCCATGGAATGCGCCACAATGTCGGCCGAAGGTACAGACAGCTTCTCAAGAAGAGAAAAAATTACATCGGAAACATGGTCCACAGTATTGATTTCCGGTGCGGAGCCCGAAAGGCCGAATCCGGGCAAATCCAAAGATAAAATACGGGAAGACCCGGAGAACATCGCTCCGAAATCTTCCCATACATATAATGTCTCCAAATATCCATGGAGGAAAAGCACTGTGCGCTGACCGCTACTGCTTTCGGATACATGGAGAGGCAAACCGGCGGATGTTGTGAAGTACTCCATCTGCCGCCTGAAGCTAATCTTTCAGTTTAGCGCAAAGGAATTCCCTGTTGAGGCGGGCGATATGGGATACCGTAATGCCTTTTGGACATGCCATCTGACAGGCCTGGGTATTCGTACATGCGCCGAAGCCGAGTTCATCCATCTTGTAAACCATATTTTTGGCCCTGCGGGCAGCCTCTACCCTGCCCTGCGGCAAAAGAGCAAGCGAACTTACTCTCGCAGCCACGAAAAGCATTGCGGAACCGTTCTTGCATGTTGCAACACAGGCACCGCACCCTACACATGCGGCAGCATCCATGCTCTCGTCAGCCTTCTTTTTGGGAATAAGTATGGCATTCGCATCCTGCGCCCCGCCTGTATTTACCGAAATAAACCCTCCGGCCTGCAGAATCTTGTCGAATGCCCCCCTGTTGACAACCAGGTCCTTGATAACGGGAAAACCTGCACTTCTCCAGGGCTCGATGGTAATAGTATCTCCATCCTTGAATTTACGCATATGCAACTGGCATGTAGTTATCTCGCTGTCAGGGCCATGGGCATGGCCGTTTATGTACAGTGAGCACATGCCGCAAATACCCTCTCGGCAGTCGTGGTCGAAAGCAATGGGACCGGACGTATGGCAGCCCTTGTTGAGAGAGACAGGATCGTTGCCCTCACGTATAAGCTGGTCATTCAGGATATCCATCATCTCCAGGAAGGAGGTGTCAGGAGAAATGTTCTGCACTTTATATGTTTCAAAATGACCTTTATCTTTCGCGTTTTTCTGACGCCATACCTTTAAAGTGAAATTCATAATATTGGACCCTCCTATTTTGCTTAATCTTTATAATTACGTGTTGAAGGCTTGACAAATTCGAATACAAGAGGCTCCTTGTGGAGTACAGGCTCCTTGCCCTCCTGATATTCCCATGCGGAAACATATTGGAAATGTTCATCATCCCTCTTGGTTTCCCCGTCAGGCGTCTGCATCTCCTCACGGAAATGCCCGCCGCAGGACTCTTCCCTGTTGAGCGCATCCATTGCCATAAGTTCGCCTATTTCCATAAAATCGGCAACGCGCAGGGCTTTCTCGAGCTCCTGGTTGAAGTCTCCCTCTACTCCGGGAACATAGACATTTTTCCAGAACTCTTCACGCAATGCACGGATATCATTTATGGCTTTCTCAAGGCCGGCCTTGTTGCGGGCCATGCCCACATACTCCCACATTATGTTACCGAGCTTCTTGTGATAATAGTCAACAGTCTCCTTGCCTTTCACGGCAAACAGCCTGTTTATCCTGTCCTTCACTTCCTTTTCCGCCTGCGCGAAAGCAGGATCTTCAGTGTCCACCTTAGGTTCCTGGATTTTATGTGAAAGATAATCACCAATAGTATAAGGGAGTATGAAATAACCGTCGGCAAGTCCCTGCATCAGCGCCGAAGCACCGAGGCGGTTTCCGCCATGGTCGCTGAAATTGGCCTCCCCGATGGCGTAAAGCCCGGGAATCGTTGTCTGAAGGTTATAATCAACCCAAAGCCCGCCCATAGTGTAGTGTATTGCCGGGTATATCATCATCGGCTCCACATAAGGGTTGACTCCGGTAATCTTCTCATACATCTGGAAAAGGTTTCCGTACCTTGCAGTAATCGTATCCTTGCCAAGTCTCTTGATAGCGGATGAGAAATCCAGAAATACCGCGAGACCGGTATCATTTACGCCGTATCCGGCATCACACCTTTCCTTGGCAGCCCTTGAAGCCACATCACGGGGAACGAGGTTACCAAAGGCCGGATACCTGCGCTCGAGATAATAGTCGCGATCTTCCTCGGGAATCTCGGAACCCTTTACTTCCTTATTCCTCAACCTTTTGACATCCTCCATCTTTTTTGGTACCCATATCCTTCCGTCATTCCTCAAAGACTCGCTCATAAGGGTCAGCTTGGACTGCTGGTCTCCATGGACCGGTATGCAGGTAGGATGTATCTGGGCAAAACAGGGGTTGGCGAAATAAGCCCCTTTCCTGTAACAGCGCCATGCAGCCGATCCGTTGGAATTCATGGCATTCGTCGAAAGGAAATACACATTTCCGTAACCGCCGGAGGCAAGTACGACGGCATGCGCGCCGAAACGTTCAATTTCCCCGGTAACGAGGTTTCTGGCAATGATACCGCGCGCTTCCCCGTTGATAAGTACGAGCTCAAGCATCTCGTGACGGGGATACGACTTAACGGTGCCTTTGGCTATCTGACGGTTGAGTGAGGCGTAAGCGCCGAGCAGAAGCTGCTGTCCGGTTTGGCCGCGGGCATAGAACGTACGGCTTACCTGCGCCCCGCCGAAAGAACGGTTGTCGAGCTGGCCGCCGTAATCTCTTGCAAAAGGCACTCCCTGAGCCACACACTGGTCGATAATGAGGTTGCTTACCTCTGCAAGCCTGTACACATTGGCTTCCCTGCTTCTGTAGTCACCCCCCTTGATGGTATCGTAAAAAAGCCGGTAAATGGAGTCGTTATCATTCTGGTAATTCTTGGCGGCATTTATACCTCCCTGTGCCGCAATCGAGTGTGCCCTTCGGGGAGAGTCGCTTATACAGAATATCTTGACATTATAGCCCAACTCTCCGAGAGTGGCGGCTGCAGAGGCTCCTCCCAGCCCTGTCCCGATTACTATAATGTCCAACTTTCTTTTATTAGCAGGACTGACCACCCTGATGGCAGCCTTGTGCCTGGTCCATTTTTCAGCCAAAGGACCCTCAGGAACTTTGGAAATCAACTTTTCCTCCATATTGAATAATTAGCTTAAAATTTTGTGCAATTTTACTCACTTTTTAGCACTTATACAACCTTAATCGCGTGAAACGGAAATCCAGGCCTTCACATAAGGCAAAACTCTGGACGGATGACGGAAAATATAGTGAAAGAGAAAATATACCTTGATCAGAATATATTCCCTGTGTGTAAAGTGTTTAGCATAGAATATCCTGTTCGATGCCTCTACCGCCGCCTCCCTTTCCGAACCGGTCCATCTTTTTGAACTGCTACCGCCGCCGAGATGGAAAATCCTGCATTGCAAATACTTTACCGGGACAGAATTAAGATGGATATTATAAAAAAAGTCCAGATCCTCCGCATACATAAAATAATCCTCGCACCATCGCCCGGCCTTTTCAAAGTTATCCCTTGAAACAATGAGCGACGCCCCCCTGAACCACAATCCTGCCTTTTTGCGGTTAAAATACCACAAGAACATATTTTTAACGGTAGGAAACGGCATGCCTGCATTTTCCAGGCTTCCGTCCCCGTTGACCAAAGGGTTTATATATACCGCATCGGGGGAATCCATTACTTTCCCGTAGTCCGTATCCATACCGGCCGGCACCTCCGTATCGGGATTAAGGAAATGGAATATCCTGCCTGTCGCCCTGTCCGCAGCCATATTGTTGGCCTTTGCAAACCCGAGATTCGCCCCTGTACTGAAAAACAGATACCTGGAATCCTGTGAAAACTCCGCAATACATTTATCAAAAGAACCGTCCGAAGAGGCATTGTCGGCAACTACGACCTCATAATTGATTTTCACATTAGCGCAAATGCTTCTCAGGCAATTAAGGAGCAGGTCCCCCGTATTATAGTTCACTATTATTATGGATATATCGGCCCCCATAATCATTTTCTCCTCAGAATACCAAGCAAATGTCCCTTTATGTCCTCATATTCCTCGCATCTGTATACGAGGCCGTAAACGGCAAAAACTATTCCGGCCCCGGCAGAGATCTGCAACAGAAGCATCGGCAGGGCAGGCAAGTCGATAAACGACAGCGCATATACTGCCAAAGCCATCACCGCCGAAATGGCAAGAATGGGGAAAATGTCCCTGAACTGTTCAGAGACCTTGTACCCTATTACTTTTGAAACATACATGGCATGAAACATATATGACAGGAAAGAAGCTGCCACGATTCCCCAAAGAAGCCATTCCACACTCAGGAAGATACCCAAAAGAACCGGTATCCCGGCCGAAGCAACTTTTATAAGTTCCAGATAAAAGGTAATATCCGACCTTCCGTTTGCATTTATCACATTTGCGCTGCAAATCATAAGGGGCAGGAATATTCCCGAAAAACACAAAATGCGCAGATATTCAACGCATTGAAGCCATTGCCCGCCTATAAGGGTAAGAACCAGGGCCTCGGATGCGGCGGCCATACCGAGAACAAGCGTAAACGATATGATAACGGTTGTTTTGAGAACCTTCCTGTACACCCGGATTTCCCTTTCCCTCTCGTCAGAAACGGACGACAGGACAGGATAGCTTACCCTTTGCATCACTATGCTTACATTGGAAGTCACCATGCCCTTTATCTTCTCCGCACGATTATACTGGCCCAGGATGCCAGGAGTATACATTCTGCCTATAATCAGAGAATATATCTCATTCCATACGGTACTGACCAGCGAAGTAAGCAAAAGCCTCCCCCCGAAAGCGAACATTTCCCTGAAACTCGAAAAGGAAAACACAAAAGACGGATGCCATTTGGAAAATATCCAAAGCAGGACCGTATTTACGGCAAGCCTTGAAATCTGCATCACTACAAGACTCCAGACCCCGTATCCGCATACGGCCAAAACAATGCCTGACAAAGCCGCGGCTACGGAAGATATGCCGGACACTATTGCCTGTGTCCTGAAATCTATCTTCCGTATTAATATCACTTTTTGAACGATACTTAAGGCATTTATTATCAACGATAACCCTATAATCCTTATTATCTGTGCCAAAACAGGCTGACGGAAAAATGAGGATATGGGGACGGCACAGAAATAAAGCACGGCATACAACAGGAGGCTCACACCGAAATTAAAATAGAAAACCGTATTGAAATCTTTCTCCCCCGCATTTTTCTTCCTCGTCAAGGCTCCGGTAAATCCACTGTCCACAAGTGAGTTGGAAAGCGTTATAAATATAGTGGACATACCTACAAGACCGAATTCGGCAGGTGAAAGAAGCCTGGCCAGGACAATATTTACCAGGGCCATGAATCCCGTATTCATAATATTGTCCACAAAACCCCAGCCTATACCCTTGGCCGTCCTGTTCTTCAAGTCACTTCCCGTTTCCATCCGTCAAATCCGAATATATGGACCTCATATATCTGACATTATCATCCCATTCATACAGTCTGCATACTCGTTCGCGTCCTTTTTTCCCCATTGAAAGCCTAAGCTCCCTGTCCATTACCAAAGTACGCAAAGCTTCAGCCGCCCGCCCCGGATCACCGCGTCCGACTATAATACCAGTGACCCCGTCCTCAACTACTTCTGTAAATCCATCAGTATCAGAGGCTACTACAGGACATGAACATGACATTGCCTCCACTGCCGACACTCCGAAACTTTCCTTATACGAAAGAAAGGCGGCTATATCGAAACTGCTGTACAGCTCAGGAAGCCTGTCGTGCCGGACGAACCCCGCAAAATCAATCCTGGAAGCCACCCCGAGGTCTGCCGCAAGTGTCTCCAGTTTTTCCCTGTCAGGCCCTTTACCGGCTATCACAAGTCTCATATCCCGCCCAGGACACATGGAGCACAGGATGGCAAAAGCCCTTATAAGGCAATCTATTCCGTATTTGGGTGAAAGGGCCTTGACATTTCCTATAACTATGGTATCCTTTTCCGGAAGCGGGATACGCCTGAAAACGGAAGTATCCACTCCAAAAGGCGTGACAAGTATGTCCTTTCCCGTATATCGGGCCGCTTCCGAAGCCATGTTGCGGCTTGTAGACAGGATACGGTCGGCCTTTTTCAGCACGTACTTAACTGAAAGCCTGTTAAACAATGATTCATGGGGAAAATCATAAATGTCGCTTCCCCAAAGCGAAATAACGAAAGGATGCCACAGTGACAGGGCCCCAACAAGCCCGAAACTCGTTATATAGTGCGCATGAAGTATGTCGGGGCGCTCCGCATGCAATACCTTCCGCAGGAAAAAAGCCGCACGCAAATGCATATAAAGCCCCTTTAACCTGCTTTTATAACGAAACAGATTGAAATAATATGTCCTTATACCTGAAACAGTGAAAAAATCGTCATCCGCCGGTATAAGACTGAAAAGCACGACTTCGTCCCCCTTTTCCCTAAGGGCCGACACCCATCTTTTAGTATGGATGCTCCGAGCGTCCGACAGAATCAAAATCTTCATCCGAAAAAGGAATCCATCCTGTATTTGTCAATACCCAAATGAGTATAGGCGAGATCCGTCACCTCCCTGCCGCGCGGGGTACGGTGGATAAACCCCTCCTTGATAAGGAAAGGCTCGTAAACTTCCTCTACCGTACCTGGATCCTCCCCTACGGCAGTTGCCACAGTCCCGAGTCCGACGGGTCCGCCGTTGAACTTCAATATTATAGTCTTCAATATCTTATTGTCAACTGAATCCAGTCCCCTCTTGTCTATGTTCAGGGCATCCAGGGCATATACCGCTATTTCCATATCGATTTTCCCTGAACCTTTCACCTGGGCAAAATCCCTGACTCTTCTTAAAAGAGCGTTTGCAATACGCGGAGTACCGCGGCTGCGCATGGCTATTTCCATGGCCGCATCATCCTCAATAGCCACATCAAGAATACCTGCACTCCTTTTGACAATGCCGCACAGGACTCCGGCGTCATAATACTCAAGATGGGCGGTAATACCGAACCTGGCCCTCAGAGGGGAAGTAATCAGCCCGCTTCTGGTAGTGGCCCCGATCAGGGTAAAGCGATTCAATGATATCTGCACAGACCTCGCCCCGGGGCCCTTGTCTATCATAATATCGATAACAAAGTCCTCCATAGCCGAATACAGGTACTCTTCAACTGCATGCGACAGCCTGTGTATCTCGTCAATGAAAAGCACGTCGCCAGTATCGAGTCCCGTAAGAAGCCCTGCAAGGTCCCCGGGTTTGTCCAGGACAGGGCCCGATGTAACTTTCATATTGACACCCAACTCATTCGCTACGATATGAGCCAATGTTGTCTTGCCGAGGCCTGGAGGGCCGTGCAACAGAATATGGTCAAGCGATTCACCGCGAAGTTTTGCTGCCTTGACGAAAATTTTCAGATTTTCAATGATTTTGTCCTGTCCTGAGAAACTGTTGAAATCCTGCGGGCGGATTTTACCATCCAGATCATTATCCCTATCTTTGCCGAGGCTTTCAATCCTGGGATCGAAATTTTCATTTTCGCAGCTATTGACTTTTGAAACCATAATACAAATATATCTTATATTTTTAAAAAACTGTTGATGTATATGTATAGTTGTCGATAAGTTGATAACTCGTGAAAATCGTCTCTAACTTCCGCATGATAAAGCCGGTAGTGTAGAATGGAAAATGTTGATAAGTTTTGGGGAAAATTATAGGAAAAACTGAATAACTTTTTTGCATTTGTCATGGCGACCGTGCATATAAAAAAATCGCCGTCTGCCATCTGTAAGTTTTAAAAAATTATTAACGGGTTATTTAAAAGTTATGAACGGGAAAAGGTGGGAATTGTTAATAAAAAGCAAAGTCGCCGAATTGGCTGAGGCAATAGGGAATAAGGATGTTAAAACAATATGTCTCAAAGGTTTGTATTCTTCCGCAAAAGCTTTTGCCATATCCCAGACAGTTTATTCCGGGGCTCATTTTGTCGTTCTTGCCACTAAAGAAGACGCTGAAGGATGTGTAAATGACCTCTATAACCTTATGGGTGATGAAAACGTATACTTTTTTCCCACATCAAGGGCCAAAAGTATAAGGGGGTCCGTCAACGACAATTCATTAAAGGTCCAGAGAACTTCGGCGATAGGGGCTCTTTCCGATTATGCCAAAGGAAAATATAAGGGCGAATATCTGATAGTCGTCGGTTATAGGGATTCTGTGGAAGAAGGGGTAATGCTTGAAAGCGAACTGGACAGGGCCGTACTTTCCATTGCCGAGGGAGAGAACGCCGGATTTGATGCTTTTATCGACAGGCTTTTTGAAGCGGGCTTTACAAGGGTGGATTTTGTCTCCCAGCCCGGGGAGTTTGCGGTAAGGGGGAGTATAATCGATGTGTTTTCCTATAGCGAGGACAAACCTTACCGCATAGACTTTTTCGGAGATGAGGTAGAAAGTATAAGGAGATTCGAGGCCAATACGCAGCATTCATTGCAGGAGCGCATGGCAGAGGCAGGCATATATCCGAATATTACGTGTCAGGATGAGGGGCAGGACGGCACGTCTTCGGATATTTTCTCCCTCTTTCCCGTGGAAGGGACCGTCTGGGTATCCGGCATCGACGGTTTTATGGACGGGGCTGATTTTCATAAAAGGATAGATCTGTCTCCGGTAAGGAAGTCCGGGACTTATGACAGGGAAATAGAGTTCGATACTGTTCCGCAGCCTGTTTTCAACAAGAATTTCGAGATTCTTGCGGAGGATATAAGGGAAAAAACGGCCAGGGGATGCCAGGTCTATATAATGAGCGAGAACAATACGCAGATAACCAGGCTGAAGAACATATTTTCCACCTACGGTGTCACTCCTTCCTATAAGGAGTTCACTATTCAGGAAGGTTTTGTGGACAATGATTCCGGGATATGCCTGTATACGGACCACCAGATATTCGAAAGGTACAGGAGGATAAACATAAGGCGGTCCGTGCCGAGAAGCGAAAGGCTTACGCTCAATGACATCAATTCCTTCAAGGAAGGGGACTACATAGTACATATCGACCACGGCATAGGAAGGTTCGGCGGGCTTGTCAAGAACAGGATAAACGGAAAGGTGCAGGAAGCGGTCAAGCTTGTATATAAGGATAATGACATATTGTTTGTGTCCATACACGGGCTGCACCGCATCTCCAAATACCGCTCAGGGGACGCATCCAAGCCTCCAAAGGTCAACAAGCTCGGGTCGGGAAACTGGGAAAGGCTCAAAAACTCCGCAAAATCAAAAGCCAGGGATATTGCGGGCGATCTGATAAAACTTTATTCCCAGAGGATGATGGCAAAAGGCTATGCGTTTTCGCATGACAGCTATTTGCAACAGGAATTCGAGTCATCATTCAAGTATGAGGAGACCCCGGATCAGATAAGGGCCGTCGATGCAGTGAAATCCGATATGGAAAAAGACTGTCCGATGGACAGGCTTGTCTGCGGGGACGTTGGGTTCGGCAAGACCGAAGTGGCAATAAGGGCGGCTTTCAAGGCGGTTGCGGACAGCAAACAGGTGGCGGTCCTTGTGCCGACTACAATACTCGCCCTCCAGCATTTCAATACATTCACCGAGCGGCTCAGGAATTTTCCATGCAGTGTGGATTACCTGAGCCGCCTGCGCACGCCGAAGGAGACCGCCGACATATTGCAGAGGCTGGGTGACGGCAAGATAGATATTATTATAGGGACGCACAGGCTTTTGGGGAAGACTGTAAAATTCAAGGACCTGGGCCTGCTGATAATAGACGAGGAACAGAAATTCGGGGTGGCCGCGAAAGAGGCTCTGAGGAAACTCAAGCTTTCAGTGGACACATTGACCCTAACAGCTACTCCGATACCTCGAACCCTGCAGTTCTCCCTTCTTGGGGCCAGGGACCTGTCCATAATAAACACCCCTCCTCCAAACAGGCTGCCTATCCAGACTGAAATAATAGATTTCAATGAGGATACGATACGCGATATAATAAATTTCGAAATAGAAAGGCACGGACAGATATTTTTTGTACACAACAGGGTAGAGGACATATTGGAGGTAGAGGATATAATCAGGCGGATAGTGCCCGGTATCAGGACTTGCGTAGCTCATGGCCAGATGGAACCGAAGATATTGGAAAGGAAGATTATAGAATATATGTCCGGTGACTATGACATGTTGATAGCGACAACTATTATAGAAAACGGCATAGATATTCCCAATACCAATACGATTATTATCAACCAGGCGCAGAATTTCGGGCTCAGCGATCTCCATCAGCTGAGGGGAAGGGTAGGGCGCTCCGACAGGAAAGCTTTCTGTTACCTTGTCGTCCCGCCTATGGCGACAATCTCCGATGACGCGCGCAGGAGGCTTAACGCGATAGAGGCCTTCTCGGACCTGGGCAGTGGCTTTAATATAGCTATGAGGGATTTGGATATCAGAGGCATGGGGAATATGCTCGGAGCAGAGCAAAGCGGTTATATAGCGGAAATGGGGTTCGAGACCTATCAGAGAATACTGGCCGAGGCGTTCGAAGAGATAAAGGGGTCAATGCCGGATGCAGTCAGAGAGAAGGGCGAGGATACCGCCTATGTTTCCGACTGTACGATAGATACCGATATGGAACTCCTTATTCCCGATTCCTATATAAATATTCCGGCAGAGAAGATAAGGCTTTACAAGGAGCTGGACTCCATTTCGGACGAGGCCTCGCTCCAGCGTTTCACTTCCGACCTTGAAGACCGTTTCGGCCCTTTGCCGGAAGAATTCCGCCAGCTTACTTTCGTGGTACGGCTGAGGATGGCTGCAAAGGAAAGGGGGTTCGAGAGGATTGTGCTCAAAAACGGGATGATGGTAATGTATTTTGTGGGCAACCAGATGTCTCCCTATTACAGGAGCGACCGTTTTGCCGGAATCCTGAAGTCCATCCAGTCAAAACCGGCAGACCGCTATTCCTTGAAAGAAAACAATGGAAAGCTGTATATCACTGTCCGTAATGTCAATACTATAGAAGGGGCATGGAATCTCATAAGAAAACTCTGACCATATCCTGAGATACCATTTGCATTGCTTTTCCCTTCTTTTTATATTTGCGCTTTTCTGACAAGGGAGTGTATAATATTGCGATAGATATTGGCAACACATTCTGTAAGATAGGAGTTGCGTACGGTGACGGGCTTGCCATGAGCCGCAAGGTCCTCAGGGACGGCCTGCTTTCCGGCCTTGATGAACTCACGGGCGGCAGGTATCCTGATATTATAATAGTATCCTGCGTCCAGGAAGACGATATGGAGCTGTACAGGGCGCTTGAAAACAGGTGCAGGCGTCTTGTCATTCTGAATGGCCGCACTCCGGTGCCTGTAAAGAACTCTTATGCTACTTTGGAAACTCTTGGGGCAGACAGGATTGCTTCGGCTGTTGGCGCCGATTACCTTTTCCCCGGCGAGGATTGCCTGATTTTTGATTTCGGAACCGCCATTACCATAGATTTCAAATCTGCCGACGGTACTTTCAAGGGCGGGAACATCTCACCCGGGATGAATACGAGGTTCAAGGCCATTCACCAATATACCAACAGGTTGCCATTGGTATCCCCGAAGGCTCCAGATAAATTGAAAGGCAAAAGTACGGAAGAAGCCGTATGCAACGGAGTGGTTTTAGGCATAATGTTTGAAGTAGAGGGCTATATCAGAAAACACCCTGGTTATAGAATAGTATTTACGGGGGGGGATTCGATTTTTTTTGCAGACAAATTGGATTTCCCGATATTTGTAGTTTATAATCTGGTGTTGACAGGTTTGGTCCGTATAGCGGCTTATTTGAATGAAATCGGGGCTTAGAACTATATTGGTTGTATGCGTATTGGTTTGCTGTCCAGGCTTGAATGAAGCCATGGCCCAGAAAGTCAATGCGCTGGGTTCCTATTCCCCGTATTCCCTGTTCGGGGCAGGCCGCATCGAGCCGCAGGGAACTTCTTATAACCTGTCGATGGGTGGCATAGGGATAGCGTTGCGGGACAACCGCTTTATCAATTATATCAACCCGGCGGCCATAACGGCCCGGGATACGCTCGCATTCATGCTGGATTTCGGAGTAGTGCAGAAAAATTCCTACAACAGGGACAATGCCGTAAGTTCCGCATATAATGTCTTCAATATGCAGAATGTGGTGATGACTTTCCCGATATACAGGAAATCGGCCATGATAATCGGGATTGTCCCGTACAGCAATGTGGGCTACAAGTTCCAAAGCACGGAGACTGATCCGGGTCTGGTTTCGGAGATAGGGGACATCAAGTACCAGCAGTACGGGACGGGCAGCATATACAAGCTTTTCGCCGGGGCCTCCATGGTTGTGGCCAAGAGAATATCAATAGGGGCGGAAGCAATCTACTATTTCGGGAACATCAACAGGCACAGCGATATACTTTTCAACTCCTCTACTGCCTACAATACTGTCTATACGGGCTGGAATTACAGAGTCCACTGTTTTTCGGGGAAGTTCGGCATACAATATACCCAGCCATTCAGGAAAAATGATTCGGAACTGACCGTAGGCGCCACGTACCATATAGGCAACAGGTTGAAAGGGGACATGCTGAGATATGCGTACACCGCATCCGATACGGTCATGTATGACAACAGGCCGGAAGCGTCGCTTTACGTGGCCGAGGAATTCGGGGTGGGCATTTCCTACCGGGTTGCCGACAAGTGGACCGTAGGCGTTGACTTCGTGCAGCAGAACTGGAGCAAATACCCGTTTGTCAACTACGGTACGGCGGCATCATTCAGCCAGAGTGCGGCCCGGTACTACAGGGCCGGTTTCGAGATTACTCCCAACAGGGATGACCTGAGATACTATATGAAGAGGGTGACGTACAGGGTAGGAGGATATTTCGAAGAATCCTATGTCATGCTCAACGGGCACAGGGTAAATGACTTCGGTATTACATTCGGGGCATCCTTCCCTATATTCAGAGGGCATAATGCCATATCCGTTGCCGTAAATCTCGGGCAGCGCGGCACGCTCAAATACGGACTTGTGAGGGAGAGGTATTTCAATTTCGTGATAAACTTCAACCTCCATGACGTATGGTTCGTCAAATACAGGTATGAATAGGCATAATCAATATGAAAATACTATAAAGCAACAATTATGAAAAAAGTTAAAGTAATCCTTTTATCATTTGTTTCCTTGATATTTGCCTCTACGGTTTCGGCACAGGGCAAATACGGCGCTACTCCTGAAGACAGCCTGAAATGTCTTCAATATCTGTCTTTCTTCCAGACCTATCAGACGCAGAAGGACCTTGCCAATCCCGCTGCGGCTGCCGCATGGCGCAATGCCATCAGGTCATGTCCTCCCACTGCCAGCCAGAACATGATTGTGGACGGTATAAAGATAATCAAGATGGACCTGTCCAAATACGGCAACAACCCTGTCAGGAAGCAGGAACTCCTGGATACCCTCATGATGTTGCACAACATGAGAATAGATACTTACGGCAGCGATCCCACAGGACCGTACAGGCAGTATTTCATACCTTCCAGGATGAATTACGCATCCGATGTCATCAATTATGCCGAGCAGGGAGATGAGCAGAGGGTATTCGGCATACTCGACGAGACAATCGAGACCGGCGGCGCAAGGACATCCGTTCCCATTATCGTAAGGTATATGGACTTTGCCAACAAGCTCTATGCAGCAGGTTCATTTACTGCCGATGATGTTCTCAACGCTTTTGAGAAAGCGATATCGACTCTGGATGAAATAGAGAAAGCCAAGCCTTCGGAGATGGTGGCCAAGGCCATATCCGATGTGGAAAGCCTGTTTGCAAGCAGCGGGGCTGCCGATTGCGACCGCCTGCTGTCGTTGTTCGGGCCGCGTTACGAGAACAACCCTAATGACGAGGAACTTCTTTCCAATATCGTAACCCTTTTCTCTTCGCTCAACTGTACCGACGCCGACCTTTTCCGTAATGCAGTGGAAGGCCTCCATAAAATGGACCCTGACCATAATTCCGCATACCTGCTCTTCAAGTTGTACTCTTCTCTCCCCGATCAGAGCGATATGGCCGTGAAGTACATGGAAGAGGCTATTGCGGAAGAGAACTCCGACACCGAACAGGATGCGGAATATTATTATGAACTTGCCCTGTACTATTCCCAGACGCTTGCCAATAACGTAAAGGCCGTAGAATCCGCAAAGGAATGCGCAAAGCTTTCCGAAACACTGGCTCCAAAGGCATATTTCCTGATCGGGACGATCTGGGGGTCGATGAAATGCGAGGGAAATGAAATTGACACGCGTGCCCCTTACTGGATAGCCGTAGATTATATGCAGCGGGCCAAGAATATGGACCCGGCGCTGGCAGAGGATGCACAGAAGTATATCAACAGTTTCTCCCAGTATTTCCCCGCTCAGGACATGGCATTCATGTATAGCCTTGTAGACGGCGAGACCTATTCGGTTTCCTGCAATGGACTGAGTGAGACGACTACTGTCAGGACCCAGAAATAACGATGGTTTCCGTTAGGCCATTTCGTATTGTACGGATAATGG
>DVLA01000011.1 GCA_018715745.1 Candidatus Coprenecus stercoripullorum | reverse complement strand
GATGTATATGAAGTGGTTGTAGATCCGTTGAATGCCAAGCCGCAGGTGATTCCCGAAGTGAAAGGCTGGAATGCGGGCAGGGGCTTTTTCGTGCCCGGCAGACAGATGCGCATAGTGTACTCCCATCCGTGCCTGGAAAATACGGCTCACCGGTTTGCGCGTGACTATGCTCTCCTGTGCGGGTTCTCTCCTCTTGTGGAAGAGGGCAGACCGGCCTCGGGCGACATTGCCTTTATTCTTGACGACGGTATTGCTGGCGGGCCGGAAGGCTACATGATAGAAATAGGGGATAATGCCGTGGCATCGGCCTCTACCCCCGAAGGTGTACGCTGGGCCGCCCAGACCCTGCTTCAGATTTCCGGAAGCAGCAAGGGCGGGAAAATTCCCGCAGGGGTGATTGAGGACGCTCCGGATTACGGGCTGAGGGGGTTTGTGATAGACTGCGGCCGCAAATTCATTCCGATGGACTATCTGCGCGAACTTGTGCGCACAATGTCTTACTATAAGATGAATGTCCTTCATATACACTTGAATGATAACGGGTTCAAAAAATATTTCGGCAATAGCTGGGACAGGACGTATTCGGCATTCAGGTTGGAGTGCGACACTTTCCCCGGTCTGGCGGCGAGGGACGGGCATTATACCAAGGATGAGTTCAGGGATTTCCTGAAAACGGCAGCGGAACTCGGGGTTACCGTCATCCCTGAGATTGACGCCCCTGCCCACACCCTTGCATTCACACAATATAGACCGGAATTGGGCAGCAGGGAATATGGTATGGATCACCTTGATTTGTCGAATCCGGAAGTATATGCCTTTATGGATGCCCTGTGGAAGGAGTACCTTGAGGGTGACGATCCTGTATTTTCCGGTCCGGCCGTGCATATAGGCACTGACGAGTATTCGAATGAAAGCCCCGAGGCAGTCGAGCAGTTCAGGGCTTTTGCAGACCATTATATAAAGTATGTGGAAAGTTTTGGGAAGCAGGCCTGCATGTGGGGCTCGCTTACCCATGCCGCCGGTGATACTCCTGTCAAATCCGACAATGTTATAATGTATGCCTGGTATAACGGCTATGCCGACCCTGTGGACATGGCAGACAAGGGCTACAGGCTGGTCAGCATTCCGGACGGAATGGTATACATAGTGCCGGCTGCAGGCTATTACCATGACTATCTTAATATTGAATATCTGTACGAAAACTGGACTCCGGCTCATGTAGGGGATGTGACATTCCCCGAGAGGGATCCGTCCATACTCGGCGGAATGTTCGCATTATGGAATGATCATGTGGGAAACGGTGTGTCTGTGAAAGATATACATTACCGCGTATTTCCGGCTTTGCAGGTTATTGCGGCAAAGACCTGGAATGTTTCCCCCGTAATGCCTTACAGCGGTTACGAGGCACTGGCCGCAACCGTGGGCGAGGCCCCGGGAGTGAATATGCTTGCCAGGCCTGAAGAAGGTCCCGGCCCTGTATACCGTGCGGAAATGATTCGGCCCGGGATGGAATTGCCGGTAAAGGAAATAGGGTATGGCTATATAGTAACCTTCACGCTTGAAGCGGCCGAAGAGGAAAAGGGAACCGAACTTTTCCGCTCATCCGATGCGGTATTCTATCTCTCTGACCCTGTAAGCGGTTTTTTCGGTTTTGCCAGGGACGGCTATCTGAATACGTTCGGCTTCCGTCCATATCCGGGTGAAAAACTGTCGGTCAAAATTGTCGGGACGTCTGCCGGTACGTCCCTGTACATAGACGGCAGGCTGGTCTCACTGCTCGATATGGAAAAGCTATATTTCAATGGAGGGAGTGATACCATGAATTACCTTCGGACTCTTGTCTTCCCTCTTGAAAAGGCAGGGAATTTCAAAAGCAGGATAACGGATTTCGAGGTTACGTACGGACAGGCAAGCGGCCTTTAGCCGCGTTCATGTTTCAGAACAGGTCCGTATATGGTCTGAAGAACCTCCCGCCGGAGGTCCACAGCCGCGGTGGAACAAGCCGCATCAGGACGGACAGGGCGGTCCATTTCCTGTCTATGATGACTGCCCTTTTCCGTTTGTCTATTGCTTTTACAATAAGCCCGGCGGCTTTTTCCCTGCTTATCGTCATGGGGAATCTCCGTCCGTGTATGAAGTCAGTGTCTACGAATCCCGGTTTTATGACAGTAAATGCCACATCTGCCTTTCTGATGACGGCAAGCTGCCTTAATGCTTCAGTATAAAATGCCTGGAATTTCTTGTCCGCAGAGTATCCGGGCGCTACGCCTAAAGGGCGTACGGATGCGATTGAGGAAATCACCGCAAGATGTCCCTTCCTTCTCTGGCCGCTCCAGTAGTTGAACAGAAAAGTGGAGCACCTGATATATCCGTTTACGTTGACCGATGTCTCTTCCAGTTCTACCGAAGGAGAAAGCGCGGTATTCGTATGGCCGCATCCTGATGAATACAGGCAGATGTCTATTCCCCCCATCTCGTTGATCAGTGTTCCGATTTCTTCGGTCGCACCGGCGGATGTTACGTCCACGCATCTTGCAAATACCGGTGCGTCCGGATATTTGTCTTTTATTTCGTTTAGAAGGTGTTCCCTCCTTCCTGTAATGCCTACCCTGTAGCCGCGCCGGATGTAGATTTCCGCAACTTCACGTCCCATGCCGGAAGTCGCTCCGATGACAAGTATGCTCTTTTTCTGTTCTTCCATACTGATGCGAAATTATGAATTCTTTTTAATCACCGATAAATAATGTTAATTTCGCGGAAATTTTTTTGTGACAGATGGATGACGGGAAATGGATAGCGGTTGTAAATCCGAATGCGGCCGGAGGGAGGGTTGCGGCAGAATGGCCTTTGTTGTCAGGCATGTTGAAAGACAAGGGGCTTCTGCACGGAGAAGTCTTTACGACCCACAGGTACCATGCTGTAGAGCTTGTCATATATGCCCTAAAGAGGGGTTTCCGAAGATTCATATCGGTAGGTGGGGACGGCACGCTGCATGAGATAGTCAACGGCATATTCCATCAGAAAGACGTCCCTGTGGGGGAAATAACTCTTGCAGTACTCCCTGCCGGCTCGGCAAACGATTGGGCCAGAATGTATAAGATACCGGAGGAATACAGCAGGGCCATAGATGCCATATCAGAGGAAAGGACTGTAATGCAGGATGTGGGCAGGGTTGTTTATATGGAGTCCGGTGTAGAAAGCATACGCTATATGGTGAATGTATCGGGAATAGGCCTTGATGCCAATATCTGTTATCACTGCAATGCTGCCAAGAACAAGGGCCATGCCGGCAAAGGCGCTTATGTAAAGGCCGCTTTCAAGGCTCTGTTCGGCCGTAGGTCCAATTATATGGAGGTTACGGCGGACGGTGAGCCTTTCTTTAGCGGCAAGGTGTTTTCTCTCGGTTTCGGTATAGGCAAATACAGCGGCGGGGGCATGCTTCAGGTGCCTGATGCTGTTGCGGATGACGGGCTTATAAATTTGATGGTCGCTCGAAAACTTTCCAAATTGAAGTTCATGTTTCTTTTCAGAGAACTTTTCAAGGGTACCATATATAATGTAAGGGAAGTTGCGCACAGGACTTTTTCGCGAGTTACCGTGACGGCCCCGCGGCCTGACAGGTTGGAAATTGACGGAGAAGTTGTAGGTACAACCCCCGTGACATTGGAAGTCCTGCCACGTGCGCTCAGGGTTGTTGTAGGAAAAGACTTCATGTAGCCATTGAGCATTATGCTGCAGAATATTACAGTACTTGTCAACGGTATGGCGGCCGGCCTGTTCGGCCTTTCGTCTATTCTTTTTCTCTTTGTCTTCGAACACAAGCGGCTGAGGACTGTCCTGGGCATAGTACTGGCGGTATACACCCTGTTATTTATTAAGGATATAATATATTTCTGCCCGGCTGTAGCGGAAAACGGGTTCCTTTACAGGGTACTGCTCTCGATAGACAACTGGGCGGTACCGCTTTATGTTATATATGCATTCGAGGTCATTGCTCCGGGAAGGATGACGGCATGGAGAACTGCCTGTCTCCTGTTGCCGTTTCCCATGCTTACCTTCCTTTACCTGTGTTTTCCCACAGAAGCGGTGTACAGTTTATCGGTGGCGTTCTCCGCGCTTTTCTCGGCTGCATGCATGTCGGTTGTCCTGTTCCTGACTTTCCGCTACAGGCGTATGCTGAAAGACAATTGCTCGGATATTACCAATATGGATATCAAATGGATGTGGGTCAGCATTGCCCTGTTCCTGCCTAACCTTGTCTTATGGACGCTGGTTTCCGCGAGATACGACTGCCTCCTGGATTCTGTCTACTATGTGACCCTTTCCCTTAGCTGGGGCATAGTCGCATGGAATACGTATTATCATATACCCCTGTCGTCCAAGGATATGTCCTGCTCCGCTCAGAATCTGCAGGCCTATCCAGAAACGCATTTTTCGGCAAGACTGGAAGAGCTTGCATCGCAGGACTATTTTGTCCGTTCTCCCCGTCTGACATTGTCCGAACTTGCCTCGTGCTTGGGGACTAACCGTACTACACTTTCAAATTATCTCAACTCGGAACTCGGTACGAATTTTTACGATTATATCAATTCGCACAGACTGGCACATGCCGAGAGCCTCCTGTCGGATCTTTCCGTTAAATATTCAACGGAGGCTCTGGCCGAACTTTCAGGTTTCGGTTCGCTTTCAACTTTCAGGAGGGCGTTTTTCAAGAAGCACGGCATGACACCTCAGGAATACCGCAGGAGACTCGAAGGCGCCTGAAGTTTACGTATTGACATACTCAGTCCCCGGAAATATCATGCATAGGGGTCGTTTTTGTATATTTGACACCCTTGTATTTACGCTATGACATACAGCCGCGGGCCCGAATGGCTAATTTTGAAAAAACTTATTAACCTTTAAAATTACGGAATTATGAGTAGTGGCGAAAACCGGGAACAGTCGTCCAGGAAAAAGAAGAAAGCCATGCGCGAAGGCTGTCTGTCTTTTAACATTGATGAAGTGAAACGCCTGTCGGAGAGCGACAGCCCCAACGCGGAGGCTTACGGTTACCTCTATCAGGCCGTGACGACAAAGGCGGACACGGCCAAGGGTGTGGATGATGTATACCCTGTGACCGCTGATGAGACTGAACGGATGCGGTCGCTTGTGGACAAGGCGAAGAAGGCGCTTGTGGACAAGGATGACCAGTATTTCAAGTTCTGTACTGTAGACTTAGACGGTATTCTGGACTGGTCTTCCACGAGACACTGGAACTTCCAGTGGCAGGTGATACTCGGTGTGATACTTACGGTGCTTTTCCTTTCCTGGAGAGTTGACAGGAAGCAGAGCGAGGTGGAAGGACATCAGGAATTGATTACGGCAGTGGAAAACTGGGAAAAGGCGGATACTACTCTCGATTGGGACACCACTCCTGACTATGCTTCCGATGACATAGGCCTTGCTATGATAAAGAATGGCCATACGAGTCCGCTTCTGTACAAACTCTACTCCCTGTATCAGCAGAAGGCCTATTATAATATTTCAATGGAATATGCGGAGGACTATGCTGCCAGGGCAGACACGGCCCGAGCGAAGGATACCAGGAAAAACCTGGAAAAGCATTCGGCCAATTCTCTTTCAGAAGCAAAAGAGCACAGGAAAGAGTTCGATCGTATCAATAAAATGGATTTCAAAGATATACAGAAGATGGCGTTGGACTACTACGGCATATGGCTCAAGAGCAGCAAGGCCGACAAGCGGGCTGTCAGGGCCTGGAACATATTCTTTATAATCCTTATTCCGGTATATATCTTTGCGGAACGTCCCTACGGCTACACCATTACCCGTACCAGGGCGGAGTCAGATACGCTCAAGGGAATCAGCAAGTGGTCCTATGCCTTGTCTGCGATGCTGTTCGGAAGCGCCAAGTCGATAAGCTGGATTCAGACCGAAATCAAGCATAGCGACGGTACTACGGAAAGAACCGAGGATGCCGGAACAAATGCCCCTGTGGTTATTATGAAAGCAGCCCTCTATATTGCCGCATTTGCCGTAGTATGTATCGTATCATGCCTCCTCATGCTGTATATGACGATTCAGGGACTCAGGCGGAATTACGACTGGAAGCCTGTTTTGGCAAAAATCAAAGCTACCGCATCATCGGCCGTGCAGAAGAAATAATCTATTATACAACCTTGATAAACTTCATTTGCCCTGTCTTCTGATACTGACAGGGCTTTTTTATTATGCCTTGAAGCGAAAACAATAAATTTGCAGCGGGGTGGACAATTTGGGCGATAAAATCCTTGCAATAAATTGATTTATATATCTTTACGGGGATTTTTACTGATATGGTTAAAAATGCTTTTTGGCTTAGTCGACAAAAAGTAGGATAAAATCTCTGCAAGGGATTGATTTTAATATCTTTGCGAAGATTATTACTGATATGGTTAAAAAAATGCTTTTTCTGCGGGTCTCCCAATGTGGTCAGGAACGGCC
>DVLA01000070.1 GCA_018715745.1 Candidatus Coprenecus stercoripullorum | reverse complement strand
ATTCAGGAGTGCGCCTGCCACAGGGGATGCAACCATGACGTACGGGACATGCCTGTCCCGTATTCCGGTACGCGTTGTAACTGCAAATGCGAAAAGTCCCAGCAGGGGCCCATAAGTGTATGAGGCGAAATCATATATCAGGTTTATTACGGCCCTGCTGTTGAATAAGCCGAGCAGCAGCACGATAATGAGGAAAACAGCGCAGATGATTAATTCCACTGTTTTCCGCTGCCTTCTTTCCCTGTTTCCTTCCATGTCCCTCTTCTTCCCGAAGCCGAGAAAATCCACGCACACGGAAGTCGTAAGGGAGGTCATGGCCGCACCGGCGGACGGATATGAAGCCGAAACCAGACCGAGCAGGAAAAGTACATACATCCACTGCGGGGAATAATGGCCTGCCAGCGCAGGAAATATTCCGTCCGTCCCCTCCGCCCCTATTGCCTCCATTCCTCCAAGCATACCGGTATACAAGGCCAGGAGGCCGCCAAGGTATAGAAAACACAGATTGACGCCCAGGATTATGCCTGCCGTACAATACATGTTCTTGCGCGATGCGGCAATGTCCCTGCAGGAAAGGTTTTTCTGCATCATGCCCTGGTCCAGGCCGGTCATTGCGACAGTCAGGAAAACACCGGCAAGGAACTGCTTGAAGACATTGGTCCGGGAAGATATGTCCGTATCGATTGCGGAAGTATATCCTTCAGCCCGCATTCTTTCCCACAAGTCCCCGAAAGCAAGCCCCGTACTGTCGGATATGCACACTATGGCAGCCACTACGGCCGCCAGCATGAAAGTAGTATATACCGCATCGGTCCACACCATAGTCTTGACACCTCCCCTGTACGTATACAGATAGAGCAGAAAAATAAAGGCCACTGCAATGACAGCAAATCCGGACATTCCGCCACCGGTGCCGGCAGGAAGCATGGCCTGCAGGACTGTCACTACGATATAGACCCTTACTGCCGACCCGAGGGTTCTCGAGAGCATGAAAGCCACGCTCCCGCACCGCATGGAGCATACCCCGAGACGTCCTTCAAGGTAAGAATAGACGGAGATTATCCGCATTTTATAATACAGCGGCAAAAGAATCACGGCTATCAGAAAGTAACCAGCCACAAAGCCCGCTACCATGGGAAGATAGTAGAAATTCTCACAGAACACATTGCCCGGCACCGAAATATATGTGACACCGGTAACAGATGCGCCTACGGTCCCGTAGGCTACGAGCGGCCAGGGCGCTTTCCTGTCGGCCGAAAAAAACGACATGTTCCCGGCCCTTGCGGAAGTCAGGCGCGATATTGCAAAAAAAAGCAAAGTATATAGCGAGAATACTGTTGCCAGTACATATAATGGAATATCCGCCCTCATTCAAACGGCACTCTGTTTTTAATTGACAGACCGAGCGTCATGGCATCAGTGTATTCCAGGTCGGCCCCGAAACCCACTCCCCGTGCTATCGTCGAGACCGCGACCCCGCTTTTCAAAAGCAGTTTGTTTATATAGAAGGCCGTAGTCTCCCCTTCCATTCCTTTCCCTATCGCCAGGATCACCTCCCTTACCTTTCCGGACGACGCCCTTTCCAGAAGGGAGTCGATATGCAGGTCATCGGGCCCGATACCGTCCATCGGGGATATCACTCCCCCAAGGACATGGTAACATCCCCCGTACTCCCCCGTATCCTCTATGCACATAACGTCCCTTATACTTTCGACGACACAGATTAAGGAATGGTCACGCCTGGAATCGGAACATATATGGCATATCTCTCCTTCGGATATCATATTGCATATCTTGCAATAACGCACACCCTTGCGAAGGTCGACCAGCGAAGCGGCTATCGCCTCGGCCTCCTGTTCAGGCTGCCTGAGCAGGTACAGGGCAAGCATGAGAGCCGTCCTCCTGCCTATGGTAGGAAACGATGAAAGCTTGTCTACAGCATTCTGCAATAACGGAATCATGCCGCAAAAATACTGATTTTATATCTTATCCCTATAAAATACGGCCAAAGTATCGGCTGCATTCCCGAGTATGCGGCCCACACGCAGGCCTTTCATACCTGCCCGTTCTTCAAGGATATCAGCATATACGGCAGCAACCGAGCCGACAAATCCGATCTCAATGCCCGGATATTCGGACAGCAGCCTGTTCCTCTCAAAGAAAGCATCGAAAGAAGTCCTTATAAGTTCCTCGACATACGGTTCTCCCCTGTTTTCGGAAATGAAGCGGGAAAAGGATGCAAGATACTTTGACGGAGACTTGCCGGAATAGATATTCGCCACTATGCTGCCGTAATCCATATCGTACCGGTTTTCCAGCTTCCCGGCAAGGGACAAGGGCAGCAGCCCCTTGACATAGTCTCCAAGAAGCACCTTTCCCATATAAGCCCCGCTGCCTTCGTCCCCGAGCACAAAACCTCCGGAACGCGACACGCGGACTATGTCCTTGCCATCATAATAGCATACATTGGAGCCGGTGCCGAGGATACATGCCATGCCGGGGCCGCGTCCGAAAAGGGCTACGGCAGCACCTGCCATATCCGAATCCGCGTGTACAACGGCTTCAGGAAAAAACCGCGCCAGCACAGCCCTTGCCTGCTCCTTCCGTTTATGCCCCGTTATCCCGGCGCCGTAAAAATAAACGCGGGAGACCTGCCCGCGGAAAGGGGACAGGTTGTCCGTAAGAATCCTTTCAAGAGCCGACAGGCCTTGTACTGCAAAGTTTACACCCGCGGTCTTCACCGCTGTAATATCCCCGCTTTCACCAGTTATACGCCAGTCGACAGTAGTCGAGCCGCAGTCCGCAACAATAATCATATGCGAATATAATAAATAACGGCAGAAAATTTGCAAGGGTGACGGATATGGAAATTGCAGACATGTTGCGCCGCAACGCGGAAATATACAATGACGACAGGTATTTCGCCGAAGACCCGATAATTTTCCCGAAAAAGTTCGCTTCCCTGTTCAGGACAGGCAGCTCCTGCTTTCAGGACGTGGAGATAGCAGCCGTAATGGCATCCCATCTCGCATGGGGAAGGAGGAGCATGATAATAAGGGACTGCCGCAAGGCATTCGATGAAATGCAATGGAAACCGTACGATTATGTAATGAAAGGGAACTACCGGAACGACACGGCTTCATTGCACAGGACTGTAAAATGGAATGAGTTCGCCTCGATCTGCAGCAGGCTCAAGGCATTCTACAATGAGAACAACACACTTGAAGTCCTGTCCCCGGAGCAGATGAGAACCGGAATATTCGGCAGCAAGAGCAACCCTAACGCGGCAAACAAGAAAATCCACATGATGCGCAGGTGGATGGTAAGGGACGACGGGAAAGTTGACCTTGGGCTCTGGAAAAACACCGACAAGGCAGGGCTGATTATTCCATTGGACGTACACGTCCACAATACCTCCATCAAACTCGGTATAACACAGCGCAAATCCCCGGACTTCCGCACTGCTTCGGAGATCACGGGATACCTTGCCGGCGTATTCCCCGGAGACCCTGTCAAGGGGGATTTCGCCCTCTTTGCCGTTGCCGCAAGCGGAAATTGTTAATAACTTTTTTTGCCTTTTCCGCCGGCCAGATATGGCATATATATTTTTTTTAATTACATTTGTGACTAATGTGATATTGAAGTATGCCCAAGCTTTTCATTATTTCAGGCTGTAACGGAGCGGGGAAAACGACGGCATCATACACGATTCTGCCTGAAATGCTGAATTGCAACAATTTTGTGAATGCGGACGAAATTGCCAAAGGGCTGTCTCCCTTTTCTCCGGAAAAGGCGGCTATCCAGGCCGGCAGAATCATGCTTGCAAGAGTCGAGGAGCTGATGCTGGACGGACAGGATTTCGCGATTGAGACGACCCTGGCGACAAGGAGCTACGTAAACCTTATCAGAAAGGCACAGGAAAGAGGATACATTGTCACACTGCTGTATTTCTGGCTCAACATGCCGTCGCTGGCGGTTGAAAGGGTAAAGCTCAGAGTCGCTTCCGGCGGGCATAACGTGAGCGAGGAAAGCATAAGGAGAAGATACGACATGGGGATCAGGAACCTGTTCCATCTCTATATACCCGTATGCGAATATTGGATAATAATTGACAACTCAAACAACCCTATCGAGATTATATGCGAAGGGGGAAAAGATATAACTACTAAAATACATAATAAAACCTTATTTAACCAATTGATTAATTATGAGCGAACTAGAATCACGGGAGCTTAGAGAAAGTATCCTGAACGGACTGAACGCCTCGTTCCAGAAACTGGTTCAGGAGAAAAAGAAAGCCAATACCTGTCTGGCTTTTGCAAAGAAAGGCAAGGTTGTAAAGGTAAAAGCTACCGAAATCTAACCTCATCGTCTCTGCTACTGACAAAAGGTTTCAAGGGGCTCTCCTGTCACGGGTCGGCCCCTTCGTAATTGATAAACATTAATGGACAACTATTTCAAACTGTTCGGCACCTGCCCGGACGACATTAGGAAACTGCTCGGGGCCGCACTCTCCAAGGGGGGCGAATACGCCGATGTTTTCTTTGAATACACGATAAGCAACAGTCTGTCACTCCGCGACTCCCAGGTCAGCGCAGTCCGCTCGGACATAGATTTCGGAGTCGGTATAAGGGTCATATATAAGGAAAAAACCGGATATGCCTTCTCTGAAAAGACGGATTTCGCCAGCATGATGAAAGCCGCCCTTACGGCAGCCGAAATAGCATCGTCACCAGGGGCGAGGAATATCCCCGAATGCGTTGCCGTAGCCGTAGAAAACCGTTATCCCATAGAAAACCCGTGGGACAGCTACGGGATAGGCATGAAAAAGGAAAGGCTCATGCAGCTCGACACCCTGATACGCAGTTCGGACAAAAGGACGGTAAATGTCATCGGAAGCCTCAATGACAGCGATACTGCAATACTGTTCTGCAATTCGGCCGGGGAAATGTTCCATGACCGCAGGCCGATGGCCGCCTTGTCTTCCGTCTGTATAATGGCACACAACGGCAGGACGGAGAACTCCTACCACTCAAGAAGTTTCCGCCAAGGATCCGAATTCCTGACAGACAGCCTCATAACAGGCATAGCAGAAAGCTGTGTAGAAAAATGCTCGCTCATGTTCGAGGCCGACAGGCCTCCATGCGGGGAAATGCCTGTCGTTATGGGTTCCGGAAGTTCCGGCATACTGCTGCACGAAGCGATCGGACATGCTTTCGAAGCCGATTTCAACCGCAAGGGAATATCCATCTTTGCGGACAGGATGGGCAAACGGATCTGCAGCCCGGACATAAATATCATAGACGACGGCACCATCCCCTTCAACAGAGGGGCAGTCAATATGGATGACGAAGGTACGCCAGGCCAGAAAACGTACATGGTGACCGGAGGCATCCTGACTTCATATCTCCACGACAGAATCAGTGCGGCGCACTACGGCGTAGCCCCAACAGGAAACGGCAGGCGCGAGTCTTTCAGGTTCATGCCGATTCCGAGAATGAGGGCCACGTATATGGAGAGCGGGAAAAACAAGGAAGAGGACCTGATACGTTCCGTCAGAAAGGGCATATATGTGGACAACTTTTCCAATGGCCAGGTACAGATTGGCGCCGGTGACTTCACTTTTTATGTAAAATCCGGCTATCTGATAGAGAACGGGCGGCTTACAAGGCCTGTCAAGGACGCGAACATAATCGGAAACGGGCCGGAGGCCCTTGCGGCCATAACTGCCGTAGCCGACAATCTGGAAATAGATGACAGCACCTGGACCTGCGGTAAGGGGCAATACTGCCCGGTGTCCTGCGGCATGCCGTCGGTATTGGTAAGCAAATTAAATGTAGGAGGTATCAATGGATAAGAACATAGCCGAATATGCCCTGACACAATGTATCAGACACGGAGCTACGGCAGCCAGAATAACCTTGTCCGAGTCAGACACAAGTTCCCTGTCCCTGCTGAACGGAGAAACGGACAGGATCCAGGAATCGGCATGTTCATCCCTGGAACTGTCGGTATTTGTAGACGGCAGATACGGTACATTCTCGACTAACAGAATGGAGCCGGACGAGTTAAGAAGATTCATAAGCGAGTGTATCGCCTCCTGCAGGCTGCTTGTCCCTGACAGTTTCAGGAAGCTCCCGGACAAGAGTCTGTACTATACGGGAAAAGGCCAGGATCTGAAGGTAGAGGACAGGGATTTCAGAAACATCTCCATGGACTCGGCAAAAAGTCTGCTGCTCGACGCCTACGGAGGTACTCCGGCTGACAGCCGCACCATTTCCGTCGCAAACGAATATGAACAGACCTTCCGCCGTGAATACATGATCGACTCCCAGGGACTTGCCGTAGAAGACAGCAGGACCGTCTTTTCAATATCGGGCGAATGCACTGTAAAGGGAGACGGGGACAGCCGCCCCCAGGGGTGGTGGTGCGACAACTCCATACTCTTCAGGGACCTTCCCTCCACCTCCGGCAACGAAGCACATAAAAGGGCTGTAGCTATGATAGGGGCCGGCAAGATGAAGTCCGGACGCTATAATATAGTAGTAGAGCCCGCGGTATCCTCCAGAATGGTATCCCCGGTCATAAATGCCCTGTACGGTTCCGCAATCCAGCAGAAAAACTCTTTTCTTGCAGGCACGCTCGGCAAAAGAGTCTTTCCGGAAAGCCTGACCCTCTCCGACAATCCCCTGATACCCGGAAGCCTCGGCGCAGCCCATTACGACGGCGAAGGTGCCGCTACAGGTCCGATGGACATAATACGCAACGGGGAAGTGGCGGCATATTTCCTCGACACCTATAATGCAGGAAAGC
Organism: Candidatus Coprenecus stercoripullorum; assembly: GCA_018715745.1. GTDB lineage: Bacteria > Bacteroidota > Bacteroidia > Bacteroidales > UBA932 > Coprenecus > Coprenecus stercoripullorum. The sequence goes on along the minus strand of DVLA01000070.1, from coordinate 17,240 downwards.
TGTCTATGCAGAGAACGACAGACTCCCCTTGCGCCCTGTTCTTTCCCGCCCACTCGGGACTGGATACTGGCGGCATAATCGAAAAGGCCGGAACAGGGATTCTCATTACCGGCTTCAACGGGGGAAACTGCAACTCCGCCACAGGCGACTTCTCATACGGGATAGAGGGGTTCTACTTTGAAAACGGGGAAATCATACGTCCCGTGCGGGAAATGAATATTACAGGCAATTTCATAAGTCTGTGGGAAAGGGTCATGTTCATAGGGTCCGACCCGAGAAAGAGCTCTGCATGGCAGATACCTTCCCTCGCCTTCGGAGATGCCGACATAAGCGGACTATAATCAAAATAATACACAATATTAATATCAGAACATGAAAATTGACAAAAACAAAGTTGTAGAACTTGTCTACACCCTAACGGTAGACGGTGAGCTGACAGACAAGACCACGGAGGACAGACCGCTGGATTTCATTTTCGGGACAGGATCACTGCTTCCCAAGTTTGAAGAGCACATTGCAGGCAAGGAACCGGGCGAGAGCTTCGCGTTCGTACTGTCCCCCGGGGAAGGTTACGGAGAATACGATGAAAACAAAATATCGGACATACCCAAAAACTGTTTCGAAATAGACGGGAAAATCCAGGACGGCCTGCTTGTTGTCGGAAAAATCATACCGATGATGGACAACATGGGCCACATACTGCCGGGAAAAGTCACAGCCATAGGTGACAGCCATGTAACCATGGACTTCAACCATGCCCTTGCAGGCAAGGATCTTAACTTTGAAGGCAGAATCCTCACGGTAAGGGAAGCTACCGGGGAAGAACTCACTGACGGGCTTCATGGAGAGCTCAAGCGTTCTTCATGCTCCGGAAGCTGTTCTTCATGCGGCGGGGGCTGCCATTGACATAAATCAGGACAAGCCAAGTATCCGTTCCGCCACCCTGACACCGTCCATAGCGGAAGATACGATTCCACCGGAATACCCGGCCCCTTCCCCGCACGGGTAGAGGCCGGGTAATGTTATATGCTCCAGGCTGCCGGCATCTCTCGGCAAGCGTATTGGAGAAGACGTTCTTGACTCCACTGCAAGCAGCAGGGCCTCCCCGGTATAATACCCTTTCATCTTCTTATCGAAGAGCTTGAAAGCTTTTGCAAGCCTTTCCGTTACAAAATCAGGAAGAAGGCTGCCCAAAGGGGCTTCAACTATACCGGGCCTGTAGGAAGAGGACGGCAGTGTCCCGCCTGACAGCCCGTGTCCTGAAGTCTCTGCAAAATCGGTCATTCTCTGGGCCGGGGCCTTATATGAGCCGGATATGTCATAACATGCTTTCTCTACGCTTTCCCTGAAAGCCAGCATTGACATTGCTCCCCTAAAAGGAATGCCGCTTCCTGCCATGGCTTTACCTACGTCTTCGGGAGTGACGGATGTAACTATCCCTGCATTCGCCAATTTGGAATTTCGCATGGAATTGGACATGCCGTTTATCACCACTGTCCCGCTTTCAGTCGATGAGGGTACCAGAATACCCCCGGGACACATGCAGAATGAGAATACACCGGCGCCTCCTACCTGTTCCACAATGGAATATTCCGCAGCAGGCAGATACTGCGGCCTGTCACGGCGATAGCGGATGCGGTCAATAAGAGCCTGGGGATGCTCGGCCCTCACCCCGAGGGCGAAGCCCTTGGCCTCCATGGGCCAGCCGTTGTCAGCGAACAGCCGGTACATATCCGTAGCGGAATGTCCAGTCGCCAATATTACGGCACCGGAGGCAAATGTCTCCCCGGAAGCACAGGTGACTTTCCACTCCGCGCCCTTTCGGGCAAAGGAAACCGCCCTGCAGCCGAAATGGTATTCCCCTCCGCATTCGAGGACAAAACGCCTTATCCCCTCTACAATGGAAGGAAGACGGTCACTGCCTATATGGGGACGGGCGTCGACACACACCGAGTCATCGGCCCCGAAATCGGCGAAAGTACGCAGAACAGCGCCGGTATCACCCCTTTTATTCGACCTCGTATACAGCTTCCCGTCTGAAAAGGTCCCTGCCCCTCCCTCGCCGAAACAATAGTTGGAGTCCGGGTCCAGTATGCCGTCCCTGGCAAGGGAGGCCACATCATATTTTCTTGCATGAACGTTCTTCCCCCTTTCGAGAATCACCGGCCGCAATCCGCCAGCAATGAGCCTCAGGGCCGCAAAAAGGCCGGCCGGGCCCGCTCCGACTATTATTACGGGTGCGGCATTGCCGACATCGGCAGGACACTTATATGTAGGGAGCGTTCCGGCAGATTCTCCGTCAATATATACTGACAGGCGGTAACGCATACATATCTTTCTGGCTCTGGCATCAAGAGAACGCCTTAGAATACGGAAGTCGGAAATCCTGCTGCTGGACAGGCGCAAGGCGGTAGCTGCCGCATCCTTCAGTTCCTCATAGCCCGGTTCCCGCCCGGCCTCAAAAGACAGCTCGACCTCCCTCATAACAAAACAATGTCATTTATAATCCAAGGCCCTTGATACGGGAGGGGCGTCAAGACCGGAGACAATACCGGAACGGAACCTGTACAGCCCTGCTATGGCTATCATTGCGGCGTTGTCGGTAGTAAAGCGCAGAGGCGGAAGATACACGCTCCACCCGTATTTCTCTCCCGCTTTCAAAAGAGCCGAACGGAGTCCGGAATTGGCTGACACCCCGCCTCCGGCGGCAATCTGACGTATGCCGGTAAGCCTGACAGCCTTCAAGAGCTTGTCCATCAGTATGTCTATCAGAGTGGCCTGGAAGCCGGCGCATATATCCTTCATATTCTTCTCTATGAAATCGGGGTCCGACTTCAGCATGTCCCTCAGGAAATACAGCAACGAGGTCTTGACACCGCTGAAACTGTAGTCAAGCCCCGGCACGTGAGGCCTGGCAAAACGGAACCTGACCGGATCTCCTTCAGAGGCAAGCCTGTCTACAACCGGGCCTCCGGGATATCCGAGACCCAATACCTTCGCACACTTGTCGAAAGCCTCCCCTACCGCATCGTCAATCGTCTTTCCTATGACTTCGAAGTTAAGATAGTCGTGTACTTTTACTATCTGGGAATGTCCTCCGGAAACCAGAAGCGCAAGAAAAGGGAACTCGGGCGGAGCGTAAGGCTTGTCCTTCTCACGTATGAAGTGTGAAAGGATATGTCCCTGGAGGTGGTTTACATCCACCAGCGGCCTGTCAAGGGAAATGGAAAGGCCCTTGGCAAATGAAGTCCCTACAAGCAGGGAGCCGAGCAGCCCCGGCCCGCGTGTAAACGCTATGGCATCAATATCCTTAATACTGACACCGGAATCCGCTATAGCCTGGTTGACAACGGGGACAATATTCTGCTGATGGGCCCTTGAGGCCAGTTCAGGTATCACGCCCCCATATTTTCTATGTACTTCCTGGGAGGCCATTACATTCGACAGAAGGTACTCCCCTTCCAGAACGGCCGCGGAAGTATCGTCGCATGAAGATTCTATGCCCAAAATGATTTCCGACATGACCGCAAAGATAATTAAATCCCGTATATTTGCAGGTTAAAACCTGTATATTATAAGAGCTGTAAGAAAAATATTAATCGGACTTCTGATTATTGTCTGCTTCATTCCCTTTGCAGGATATGTAGCCCTTCAGTTCCCTGGCCTGCAGACATGGATGGGGAAAAAAGCCGCCGTAACATTAGAACAAGGCATAGACGGGCATATCGGCATAGGGCGTGTAGCTGTCGTATTTTTCAACCGCATAATGCTTCATGACCTGTCCGTTACCGGAGAGTACGGGGACACGCTGGCATACATAGGCAAGCTGTCCGTATCCTTCTCGGGGATGGATCTGCTCGGAGGGAAACTGCATGCCAACAGGATAACAGTCGAAGACGGTTACTTCAACCTATGTGTCGAAACCCCGGACAAGCGGAACAACATCCAGAGAATTTTCAGGATAGACAAGAAGGCCGACAAGCGTGAGAAACCCATGTCGCTACCGGAAATGAGCGCAGGGGTAATCAGGCTGAGGAACCTAAGGTTCGATATGACAAACCCTTTTGCAGGCGGAAGGCACGAAAACCCCGATGCAATAGACTTCACAAGGCTGAAAGTAGAAAAAATCAATGCCAGGCTTGTGGATGCGGAATACAGTGGCGGGGTGCTGAGCTGCAACATAAGGAACCTTTCCTGCAAGGAAGAATGCGGCTACGAGGCAAAGTCCATCAAAGGTTTTTTCAGCATGACCCCATCCGTTGCAAAAATCGAGGAACTCAGCCTGACGGATTCATACTCGAACATCAGCGCCGGCGTCCTGTCTTTTTCATACGGCAGCGGGAAAGACCTGAAAGACTTTGTCCATAAAATAGCGATGTCAGCAGACTTCCAGAACAGTACCTTGGATATGAGAAGCATCTGCGTATTCGCCCACAAGCTTGATAAGATCCCTGTTGCGGCCGGAATTTCCGGTAAGGTAAGCGGCACCGTATCGGACCTTCGCACGAACGGTCTCCATATAACATACAAGGACAGTACAAGAGTGTATATCGCCGCCTCCATACAGGGACTGCCTGAAATAGAAAATACCGTATTCGACATAGATATTAAGGACATTGCCACAACACCGGCCAGAATTACCGGAATCATGAAGGACCTGGGGGCGGAAACGGGCAAGAACCCGCTTGCCGTAATTCCGGGAAATACCCGAGTCAGGCTGAACGCCTCCGTTTACGGGACAATAGACAGCCTCATGTCCGAAGGCCTCTTGACAACCGGCATAGGAAATGCAGGCTACAAGGCAACAATGGACAGAAACGGCAAAAGCACGGATATCAGGGCAGAAGTGGATGTCATGGACATCGAGGCAGGCATCCTTGCCGGGACAAGCCGGCTCGGCAAGGCCTCTGCAACGGTAACGGCATCCATTGCCCTCAGGGACAGTTCCGCCGGCGGGCTCAGGATAAACGTGGATACACTGAGCATAGGCAAACTCATGTTCAATGAATATGATTATTCCGGGATAATCGCATCAGGGACATTCGACAACGGTACCGTTGACGCCAGGATTCTGTCGAGAAACAGGAACCTTTCCATGATGATGCAGGTCATATACAGAATCCGTGACATACAGGGGAAACAACGGATGAGAATGTACCTGAACGTTCCGCAGGCAGACCTGAAAGCTACAAACCTGATAAAGGGCGAAGACATGTCCGTCATAAGCTTCCTTACCAAGGCCGACATAACCATGGACAATGAGAGAAACCTTCTGGGAAGCATTGCGGTTGACAATATATCATACACGAACGGCAGCGGAAGATATACCGTCGACTCGCTATATGTCAATTCCGCAATCGAAGACGGGAAATACGTAGCCGGCATACACTCCAACGTCCTGAACGCCATTTATGCCAGCACAGACCCCCCTGCCCTGCTGCCGAAGAAAATAAGGAGTATGCTTATAGACCGCCACTTCCCCTCCCTGGCAACAGATGCCGGGGGACAGGGCGGTGACAGCACAGGCCATGGCGGGCATTATTTCTTCCGGCTCACGACATTGGATACTGATCCGATCTGCCAGGTCCTGTTAAACGGCCTGAAAATCGCGGACAGCACTACCGTAAGGATGGAAATCAGCGGTGAAAACATGGAATGCTCCCTTCTGTCCGAAAGCATATCACTTAAAAACAATTCGGTGCAGGACATCTCGATAAGCCTAGGAAACACTCCTGACTCTGCAGCATGCGATATCAGAAGCAGCTGCATATCCGTTGCCGGCATAGACATGCGGAACAGCCTGATAAGGGCGGTTGCAGGAAACGGCAGGATAGATTTCGGCTACAGTTTCCAGGACAGCGTGGAAAACAGTGACTTCATGCACCTTTCAGCCTCTGCATACCCCAGAAGGTCCGGTTCCGGTGACATAAGGACAGATATCAGCCTTGATAAGTCCACATTCTCGACAAAAGGGCATGTCTGGGAAATATCCCCTTCAACCCTTACTGTCGGGAAAAACTACTATAATGTCAACGGGCTCGGCATTTCCAACAAAGACCAGAAACTCGGTATAAACGGTACATTGTCCGATCGTGACAGGAAGGGCATTTCCGTTAACATGGAAAATTTCGACATCTCCATACTGAACTCATTCATCAAAGGGAAACTTGATGCGGCGGGCATCCTTTCCGGATACGTCAACCTGCTAAGGCAGGACGGAAACCTTGGTGCGCAGATGAGCCTTGAATGTTCAGGCCTTTCCTTGTCCGGCAACCAATTGGGGGAAATATCAATACTCAGCAGGTGGGACAACAGCAACAGGAGGTTCGCCCTCATGCTCACCAACGACTATATGAACTACAGGCCTTTGAACGTACGGGGATACTATTCTCCGGGAAGAAATTTCCTAAGCCTTGACGCCTCGGCATACAAACTGGAGATGAGCCACCTGAGTCCGTTTCTCGAAAAATATCTCACCATAAGTTCAGGAACATTGTCAGGAGACTTTTCCATAAGCGGGCAGCCTGACAGCCCTGGCATAAGCAGCAATAACATCAGGCTTGACTCAATACGTTTTACGCCTGCCTATACCAAAGTGCCGTATATACTTGACGGAGGCCTGACCATGACGGAAAGAGGGATAGAACTGGCAGGAACGGAAATTACCGATGAAAACGGAAACAAGGCCTCGCTCAGCGGGATGATGACGCACAGGAATTTCAGAAACATATATCTGGATACGCGGCTTGCGTTCGAAAGGTTCAAATGCCTGAATACTACGGAGGCGGACAACAGCAGCTTCTACGGGCAGGCCTCCGCCAGCGGCATCATTGCCATGACAGGCTATACTGACAGGCTTACAATTGACGCACAGATATCTACAGGCGAGAACACAGCCATACACATCCCGTTGTCATCGGCATCATCGGCATCATCGACGAACCTTATAACCTTTGTCAACGGAAGCGACAGCCTTGATGCCGACGGGGACGGTCTGAGCGACACCCCGGCTGAATCAGCCGCCGCATCAACAGGCGGAAACAAAAAGAAAAAGGGAGAAGTATCGATAAACGTCCTTGCCAATGTCACACAGGACGCGGAAGTCCTGCTGGAAATAAACAAACAGCTGGGTGACATAATGAGATGCAGGGGCAACGGCAATATCGACATCAGCCTGAACCCGTCCCGCAATATTTTCGACCTGAGGGGGGACTATACCGTATCTGAAGGCAACTACCACCTCGTACTGCTCGGCATCACCTCCAAAGACTTCATAATAAACGAGGGAGGAAGCATCGCCTTCAACGGCAACATCCGGAACACGAACATGAACGTAGGGGCCACCTACCGTACCAAGGCGTCCATATCCACGCTGATAGCCGACACGACATCCGTCAGCAACAGAAGAACAGTGGACTGCGGTATACAGCTGCGCGGCCCGCTTACCAATCCTGAAATCTCGTTCAGCATAGACATACCTGACCTGGACCCGATTACAAAAGGGAGGGTCGAAAGCGCCCTGAGTACTGCCGACAAAATCCAGAAGCAGTTCATGGCCCTGATATTCTCCGGCAGTTTCGTACCTGACGAGCAGTCCGGGATAGTAAACAACACTACCGTACTTTATTCCAATGCAAGCGAAATACTCTCAAACCAGTTCAACAATATATTCAGGCAGCTCGACATACCGCTTGACCTCGGATTCAATTACCAGCCCGGGTCCGGTTACGGCAACAAGGACCTGTTCGACATGTCGCTGTCTTATCAAGCGTTTAACAACAGACTGGTCATAAATGGCAATATCGGGAACAGCCAGACATCTTCCGACCCTACCGGAGACTTCGAAGCCGAGTTCAAGGTCGACAAGCAGGGCAAGCTCCGTATTACGGTATTCACCAGATCCGCAGACACCTATTCCAATTATCTCGACAATACCCAGAGAAACGGCTTCGGTATTACGTTCCAGGATGAGTTCGATACGTTCGGAGACTTCTGGAGAAACCTGTTCTACAGCAAGAAACGCAAAGAGGAATACGAGATCGAACAGCTCAGAAAGGCCGTAGAGGAACTGGAAGCGGAGGCGGAAGCCGCAAACATCAAGAAAGAACAGATATTAAGGCCCAAAGAAGATGCCATGGGCATCCTCAATGAAAACGGGGCATATATAGAATACACTGAATCAGATAACGACTGACGTTATCCTACCTACAAGGGAACCGTCATACGGACGTTCTACACGGATATAGTTTTCAGTATACCCGGACATCATGCCGCCTTTTGACTTGCTTTCAAAAAGCACTTTTGCTTCCCTGCCACTGTTCTGACGGATAAATTCTCCATGCAGGACCCCGCTGAGCTCCTCAAGGCACCTGACCCTCGCGGCCTTGACCTGCTCGGGAACCTGTCCGGGCATTTCCGCCGCTACGGTCCCCGCCCTGACGGAATAAGGAAAGACATGTATGAAAGCCGGACGCACCTCCTTGAGGAACTCCACTGTACGTTCGAACTCTTCTTCCGTCTCTCCGGGGAATCCGACAATAACATCCATTCCTATAAAGACATTTTCTATCCTCGAACGTATATAGTCTATTTTCGCCTTGAATCCCGCTGTATTGTAACGTCTTCTCATCTTCCCGAGAATCAGGTCCGAACCTGATTGGAGAGGTATGTGGAAATGCGGCAGGAACTTGCTTCCGGAAGCGATCCTGTCCACTATCCCGGCCGTAATCAGATTCGGCTCAATGGAAGAAATCCTGTACCTTTCTATACCGTCCACCTCTTCAAGGGCCTCTATAAGGGAAAGGAGCGATTCCCCTGTAGAACGGCCGAAATCTCCGGTATTGACTCCGGTAAGTACAATCTCCTTCACTCCTGCGGATGCAATGGCCTGCGCCTGCGCAACGATATCCTTTATGGGAATATTGCGGCTTACGCCCCGCGCACGAGGTATGGCACAGTAGGAACAACTGTAATTGCATCCGTCCTGAATCTTCAGGAAGGACCTGGTCCTCTCGCCGGACGAGAAGGCCGGGAAAAAACTCCGGACAGTGTCAATATCGTCAACCAACGCCTTCCGCTGCCGCTTTTCCTGCAGGAATGACATGACTGCGGAAAATATTTCCCCTTTCCTTCCTGCACCGAAAACCAGGTCTACACCTTCAATACTTGCCGCCTCTTTCGCATTCAGCTGGGCATAGCAGCCCGTCACCACCATGACAGCATCCGGAGAACGCCTGTGGAGGCGGTGTATGATATTGCGGCTTTTTTTATCGCTATGCGCAGTTACCGTACAGGTATTGACAATATAGACGTCAGCCTGCGACCTGGAAGAGACCACTTCGAAACCGTTTTCGGCAAATTCCCTGGCAAGCGTGGATGTCTCGGCATAATTAAGTTTGCACCCGAGAGTCTCAAACGCGACTTTCATCCCCATACTCAATAAGACAATGTAACTCTGGAAGAGGCCACCTCCCCGCCCAAAGGCGGATTGAGCTTGGCAACGGACACCTTGGCGGAAACCACTTCGGGAAAGTCCTTCCTCAGTCTCAGGAGAATCCTGCCGGCCACATGTTCCAGCAGCCTGGACGGGACGGCCATTTCCTCCTTTACAAGATCGTATATTTTCTGATAATTCACCGCGCTGTCCAGATTATCGTCAAGCATGGGCAGTGACATGTCAGTAAGGCATTCCATATCCACAATAAAGAAATTGCCTATTTCCCTTTCCTGCTCGAAACACCCGTGATGCGCAAAAATCCTGATTCCTGTCAGTTCTATTTTACCTATCATATCTTTCTGTCTGTACATTCCTGGCCTGCAGGAGGAAGACGCAGGGACGCCTGCCAATCAAAATCCCCTCCTTTCTCCAGGCTTCTATACTTTTTGTCCTGATAAACTGCTCCGGAAGGGTGAGGCCTGCCGCCACACACAGCATGGTACCTGGCCTGCAGGTGTCGAGAATATCCTTCAGAAGCGAATCGTTACGGTACGGAGTCTCGATAAATATCTCCGTCTCGCCAAGCCTGGCTGACACCGTTTCCATATCCCTTATCTTTTCCTTTCTCCTGGCTGAATTTACGGGTACATACCCGTGAAAGGAAAAACGCTGGCCGTTCATTCCGGATGACATAAGGGCCATCATCAGGGATGAAGGGCCGCTGAAAGGCACAACCTCCACTCCATGGGCATGCGCGAGTCCCACAAGTGCCGCTCCCGGATCCGCCACCGCAGGCAGGCCGGCTTCGGAAACCAGGGCCATATCGTGGCCCGAAAGCAGGACACTGAAAGCGCTCTCGATATCTTCCCTTGAAGAGTGCTCGTTGACGGGGTAAAACTCGAGTGAATCCATCATGCCCCTGAACCCGACCGACGAAAGGAAACGCCTTGCCGACCTGAGTTCTTCTACGGCAAAGTGCCTGACATGCGCCACATAACCGAAAACAGCCGGAGGAATCACGTCTTCCGGCCTGTCCCCTCCCAAAGTTGCCGGCAATAAAAAGAGTCTTCCTTTCATGCTTCCAAAATTAAATATTTTTCGCTAATTTTGAACTATGCGGAATAAAATCGTATTTTTAGGCACCGGCACATCGCAGGGAGTCCCCATAATAGGATGCAGGTGCGACGTGTGCCGCTCTGCCGACAGTCACGACAAAAGGCTCAGAACTTCTGCTTATGTGGAATATGAAGGGCTGAGACTGTGCATAGACGCCGGGCCAGATTTCAGGAGACAGATGATAGACAACGGCATAGACCGGCTTGACGCAGTCCTGCTTACCCACCAGCATAAGGACCATACCGGAGGGCTGGATGATGTCAGGGCATTCAATTACTTCACTGGAAAGGGATTCCCGGTCTATGCAGAAAAAAGGGTACAGGAATCTCTCAAAAAAGAATATTATTACGCATTTGCCACCGACAGATACCCCGGAGTGCCCGAATTTGTCCTGCACACCATCGATGAAAGGCCTTTCAGTATCGGCGGGGCGGAAATTATCCCGGTAAGGGCCATGCATCACAAACTGCCGGTACTGGGTTTCCGTCTGGGCAAGCTGGGATACCTCACCGATGCAGGCTTTATCTCTGAAACTGAAATCTGCAAATTCAAGGGCGTGGATATTTTCATTATAAATGCAATCCAGAGGGAACCGCACCTGTCGCACTTTTCACTCGGGCAGGCCATAGAAGTGGCAGGGAAAGTGGGGGCACGGCGTACTTTCATTACCCATATATCGCACAGACTTGGGAAACACCGGAGTTTGGAGACAGAACTGCCTGAAGGCATCGAGCCGGCATATGACGGGCTGAGCCTCGTTTTTTAATAAAATTTGGCCATTATAAATATTATGCTTAATTTTATAGGGCAAATTTAACACTTGACTGATTATGATTAAAGTTCACGACACCTACGATTACGACACCATTTTCACTGCCGAAGATGCAAGGGTCTACGCCGAACTTACAGGGGACATGAACCCCATCCATCTTGACAAGGCCTTTGCAATGCAAAGTGAATTCGGCCGGCCTGTAGCACAGGGAGTATTGATACTCTGCGCGTTCGCCAAGGTATTCGGTACCATGTGGCCGGCAGACAAGTATGCATACTTCATCTCGCAGGATGTCACCTATCTGAAGCCCGTATTCATTGATGAGCCGTACCATATAAGGTTCGAATGCACCAATGTGGACTACAAGCGGATGATAGGTACTATCGTCGGGATCATGAAAGATCAGGACGGCAATGAAATCGTTAAAACGGACGCAAGGATATTCTCCCGCGAACATTTTTCGGCCCCGAGAGTATGACAGCTCCTTCAGAGATTCTTACTTGCAGACCCAGCCTTGACCGGGTCTGTTTTTTTAAATAAATAACGATAAATGGGACGACTGCCTTTATTCTTTCTTATAGCAGCCTGCCTCTGCACATCCGGATGTTCCGGATGTGCAGAAAAGTCTGGTATCATCCCCAGACCGGCCGAAATGGAATTCATGCCGGGCTATTTTTCATCATCCAACCTTGAATGTTCCGGCCTCGGCCAGTCTCTACGATCATATATAGCCGGTCATACGGCATTGGACTGGTATTTCGCGGAAGACGGCAATATCCGCTTTATAACCTCGTCTGAAGATGCTCCATACAATACGGATGAAGCTTATAACCTGAACATATCGCGGGACTCGATTATTGTCACCGCAGCCTCCGACAGGGGATTCTTCTACGCCATAACCACCATTCTCCAGCTCATGGACAACAACGGGGGAAAACTCCCGTGCGCTGTCATCTCGGACCGCCCCTCATATCCGTGGAGGGGGCTGATGATAGACGTATCAAGGCACTTCTTCAGCACGGATTTTATCAAAAAGCAGATTGACGCGATGGCCTATCTTAAGCTCAACCGTCTCCACCTTCACCTGACGGACGCCGCCGGCTGGAGAATAGAGATAGACAGGTATCCGGAACTTACCTCGATTGCAGCGTGGAGAACGGGCAGAGAATGGAAAGACTGGTGGTTCGGGGACAGAAAATACCTGCCGGAAGGTACCACAGGCGCATACGGCGGATACTATACAAAAGAAGAACTGAGGGATCTTGTAGAATATGCAGATGCCCGGAACATAACCATAGTACCCGAAATCGAGATGCCGGGCCATTCTGAAGAAGTCCTTGCCGTCTACCCTGAACTCTCATGTACCGGTGAACCGTACAGACACGGGGACTTCTGCGTAGGGAAAGACGAAGTATATACATTCCTGACCAATGTCCTTGACGAAGTAATGGAGATTTTCCCGTCCGAGTACATACATATAGGGGGTGACGAAGCGGTTAAGGCATCATGGGAAAAATGTCCCGACTGCCTCGACCTGATGGAGAAAATAGGGGCGGACAACGTCAACCAGCTGCAGAGCCATTTCATACACAGGATAAGGGAGTATGTGGAAAGTAAAGGACGCATAATGATAGGCTGGGACGAAATACTTCAGGGCGGGGCCCCGCCGTCCGCAGTTGTAATGGCATGGAGAAGCATTGATGAGGGCATAAAGTCCGCAAACTCCGGACACATGACGATTATGGCCCCAGGCTCACACTGCTATCTCAACACCTATCAGGACAATCCGGACCTGCTTCCCCCTGCCATGGGCGGATACACGCCGTTGTCAAAGGTGTATGCGTTCAATCCCGCCGGAGGGTTTCCGGATACTTCATCCCGTGCTGCCGGGCGGATACTCGGCATTCAGGGGAATGTATGGGCGGAATACATCCCGACAGAAGAGATTCTGGAAATGATGATCTATCCCAGGCTTTTCGCCATAGCGGAAAACGGATGGAACCCGGATGCGGAGAAATACTATCCTGAGTTCAGGGAACGTGCCTCTACCGTCTGCGGGAACATGAGAGAAAAAGGCTACAACACATTCGACATAGACTGCGAATACGGGGAACGCCGGGAAAGCCTGACCCCTGTCAGGCATTTGGGTACGGACAAAGACGTCATCTACAACGCACCGTATTCTTCCGCCTATCCGGCTGCCGGAGAAAAAGCCCTTACCGACGGGCTGAGAGGAGGATGGACATATTCGGACGGACGCTGGCAGGGATTTATATCTAAGGACAGGCTGGACGTGACAGTTGACCTTGGGGAAATAACTGGCATAAGTTCGGTATATGCCTGCTTCATGCAGGTCTGCGGGCCCGAGGTTTTCCTTCCGGCGGAAACAGTCATTTCGGTATCCAATGACAACATCACCTTCAAAGAGCTCAAACGCATAGAAAAAGAAACTGTCATGGATGACAGGGTAAGGTTCGAGAACATCGGGTGGGAAGGCGCCGACAGTGCCAGATATGTCAGATATCAGGCCAGGAGCGGAAAATACGGGGGATTTGTCTTTACTGACGAAATAGTCATAATGTAAGGCCGAAAAGCCTGGCATAATATACTGCCTTCTTCTCTATGGGCATAGGATAAGCCCTTGAAGATGACGGCATACGATAGAAATCCACAGTACGTCCTTCCCTGACATGCACCCTGACGCAGTCCCCTGTTGCCGGAACATCCGTTCCCAATATGCCTGCTACCGTCTCGGCGGATTTTCCTCCTGTAGAGGCTATTTTCGTACAGGATGGCATGGACATTATAAGCCCCGCAATATCCGCCGGCTTCACAATCTCCAGAAAATTATCCGAGGCGTTCCCCCTGAGGCGGCGGACAGTGACAGCCGCGTCATACAGACCTATGCCCTTGTCGCGGCAAAATGAGGTTACGGCGCAGTAATCGAATGCCTTCCTGTCTTTCAACACAAAATGTTCCCTGTCCCCATAAAACAGCAACCCCATTATCCTCCACATGTCATTCTGGAAATTAGGATAAAAGAAATTCATCGACCATCGTTTTTCAGGCGGCGGGAAACTACCCAACAGCAGGACAGAAGCTCCGCGGGGAACAAACGGTTGCAGCGGATGTTCCTGACAGATTACGGCAGAAGAATTATCCCGTTTCATTTTCCTTTTCTGAACAGATTCTGGTTCAGATTCACCACGAGGCAGGCGAGCTGCTGCCAGCCCCAGCCATATCCGTCATAATGGGCTGCAAATGACAGTTTAAAGGAAAGCCAGCGGCTTACTTTCGGTATTGATGGCGAATAATAGAGCTCAAGACGGTTATATATGCCCGAATCAGTTCCGTAAAAGGTGTTACCGAGATAAAGTGAAGTTCCGTATACTTCACCTGCCCTGTCCGTAGAATTAAAAAACGGCTGAAGTGACTTTCCAAGATATATGGTCTCGGACAGGCCTACTCCCCACTTTTCAATCACGAATTCACCCTGGAAACCTCCGGGATTGACAAATCCCGTCTCATTGACCCTGTCATTCTGGAATGTCTGTATCCACCCCGCCCTTATGTCCAGTACCGAAAGGGGCGTAATCCCCGAAAAGTCGAAACCGATATAGGGATACAGCCACAGATTGTCCACTACCCCGCTGACCTTTTCGCTTCCTGCATAATGGTGCATCATGAAGGACACCGCCCCGTAAAAAAAGGAAAAGTCCTTCCTGAAATAGGCATAGGCCGCAAACCTCTCCCTTGTCCCGCCCTGTACCATTCCGAGCCAGTCAAGAGCCGCTTCCGCCTTCCATGTCTTTCCCGTATAAGAGGCGGCAGCCCCTTCCATAACCGTATCGAAGAATACGGCATCATCGAGAAATGCCGACGGATACTCGCCCGCAAGCCTTTTGCGGGGAAAGGCTCCTGCCGTTATGTCAAGGGATGGCCCGTCGTACTGATAATAGGCAAGCAATGAGACATCGTACTTCGGGACAGTCTTGCCGAAATACCGTTTAAGATCTCCGCCGACATATACGGAATGCCCGTTCCCCCAGCCGATTCCCACCTTGGGTGCAAGTATGGCGCCGAAAATGGTTTTTGAAGGGGAATAGCACATCCTGGCATATTCCCTGTTGTCGAGGCCGAATCTGAAGTCCACATCATACAGAAACTTCTGCCCGTAAATCACAGAAGGGGCGAAAAGAAAGAGAAGAATCGGCAGTACCGGAAGGAAATGACGTCTATTCAGGCTGTTCATACGGGGCTTCCAGTAATATCCACACTACGTAATCATGCTTCCCTTCCTGAAAAAAAAGATTCTCCACAGTCATCATATTGCTAACGGTTACACCGTCTGAAATATTCCTGTCCGGGAAAAGCTTTTTTGCAAGTGCCTTCGTCGCCTCCATTCTTGCAATCCGAGCGGCCATTTCCATATTTCCGGAACGTCCGTATCCTTCAGCCCGGGCCATGGTATCGTTTCCTGCCAGCTGCTCTTCAGTAAAGGGAGACCTGGGATTATCCTTGGGCGGCTTTGCAACACAGTTCAGGCACAAAAGGCACATGGCAAGCGTCAAGCCGGCTAAAATTCCAATTTTTTTCATATCAAAAAACATTCAGGTCAGTTATCTTCTTGATCATTATGTTCCATCAGCGCCGAACGGAAATTCTCCCTGACAGGGACGCCCTTTTTCTCCAGCTTCCTGGCGGAGGTAACAACAGATACCCTTCCGGAAAGAGACCTCCTTGCATCCTCGAATTTGGCGAGAGCCTTCGAGAGTACATCACCTACCTCATCGAAGGTATTGGCAAAACGCACGACCCTCTCTACAAGCTCGGAAGCAATCTTCATCACCTCTTCGATATTCTTCTGCTGCCTTACCCTCACCCACGTGTTGTCTATTATCTTAAGCATGGCAAAGAGGTTGGACTCTCCCGATATTATTATTCCCCTGTCGAAAGCCTTGTGCCAGTCCTCGCGGAAATTCTGGTAATACAACTGGAACGCGCCTTCGTTGGGTATGAACATGACCGTATAGCCCAGGGAATCCCTGCCGGCCATCTTTATATACCTGCCGTAGTTTTTGGCGGCAAGCTCCCTGACATGGGCCTCTACGCTTTTGCGATGGGCACTCAGGGCCGCCGTCCGGGATGTATCATCGGATGCGCCTGCATAATCCACGTATGCATCAAGGCTCACCTTTGAATCAATTACGATAGCCTTGTTATCGGGAAGATAAAGCACTACATCGGGAACCAGTTTCCGGCCGGTATCCTCATTGAGCACTGCATTGCCGTCAGAATCCCTTATCGTATACTGTAATACATAATCCTCGTCTTTCCTGAGCCCCATACCCTCAAGAAGGTTCTCCAGGACTACCTCGCCCCAGTTGCCGACGACCTTATTGTTGGAACGCAGGGCCGATGCAAGGTTGTTGGCCTCGCGCCCTACCGTAATGGTCTGTTCCATCATGTTTTTTATCTGCTGTTCAATCGCAACGGTATTTTTCAGGGACTTTTCCCTCGTATCCTCCACCGCGCGGCGGAACTCCTCCATCTTCCTGCCGAGAGGGTCGAGCAGGTTCCTTATCTGCTCAGAATTGACGGATGCCAGCTCCTCGGACTTGGCTTTCAGTATTTCAGCAGCCGAATTCTTGAAAACCATAGAAAGCATGCCGGCCTCTTTTTCCCGCTCTGCCTTGAAGGTTTCCAACGATTTTTCAAGCATCCCGCTTTTCGCCTGTTCCACCTGCAACGATGCGGAAACCTTTCCCAGTTCTTCACGCAACGCGTCCGAGACAGCCACGGCTTCCTTTAGAGCCATATCCGCATCCCGCGCCTCCTTGCGGAAACGGCGGGAAAGGAACAGCCATACGGACAATGCCCCTATAAGGAATGCAGACAGTGAGGCGAATGCTATCG
>DVLA01000069.1 GCA_018715745.1 Candidatus Coprenecus stercoripullorum | reverse complement strand
GTTTATGACGGCACCAGCCATATACTCATCACCCGAAGTTGTTACGTATATCAGTTTGTCTCCGGCGATATACGGCTGGCCCTGCCCTCCGGGCATTATGGATACCGGTTTCCCGGGCAGTACGGTGTCGGTAACCGTCGAGGATGCGTTGTAAAGCAGTATAAGTTCCTCATCAAGGGCCATTATGTATACTGAGTCCCCAGAGACTGGATTGAAACTGTACGGTTTTTCTTTAGTCCTGATGTATCCCGGCAATTTCTTTCCCGTCTCCCAGTCTGACATTTCTATGCGTCCGCCGAGTGAATTGTGATAATACAGAGTATCGTTTTTATAATATACGGATGAAAACCATGGGGTAGTATGTCCGTCGAGTTCTATCCTCACTGTGTTTTCCTTTACGAGTTCCAGACTGTCCGAGCGGCTGACCTGCCTTGCCGGAATATTATCGGTCCCGGTGCTGCATCCCGCAAGCACCGAAGTCAAGAGAAGGAGTATTTTCTTCATTAGTTATTAGGGTCTTCGGGTATTACAACAATTACACCTTCAGGATAAATTCCTTTTATACAGTCTTTTCTGTTATACCATCTTGCTGACATACAGAAATAATTTGTACCGTCGTTGACGCATTTTCCGTTGTTGGATGCACTTCCTTTTGTAATGCATCCTGACTTACTTGATGCGTATGCCGTTAAACTGATGAGAAGTAGGGCGCATATTGCTATGCCGGCCATGATAAGTGATTTGGATTTCATAATGTTTGTTTTTAGATATTTATTGCGATGTCATTGCCCGTGCCTGCCCGTCCCGCATTGCGAGAATGAAAGGGTATATGCGTTTTCCTGTGGGCTTTTTATGCAAGAAGAAATAGCTGAAGTGAATATAATGGCAAATATGATACTGCAATCTAATTTCATGATGGGTTTTATTTATGTGTTCAAAAATAGCGAATAAAAATGGGATTTCAAAATCATTATTGTTTTTTCTCAATCAGTATCGGGAGCAGTACCGTCAGTGCGGTAAACGAGAAAAGCATACCGCCGATCGTACCTATTGCGAACGGGAACCAGAACATTTCCCCGCGTCCGTCGCTGAGGAATGGAAGCAGCCCGAGAACAGTGGAAAGTACGGTCAGGCATACGGGAATTATCTTGTGATTGAAGGCTCTCGTAAAGTTTCGCCGTCGGGCTGGCAGGCGGTTGTATTCGTTTACTATGTATATGCCGGAGTTTACGGCTATGCCTGAAAGCATGACCATCGATGCGAATCCGCCCTGGTCGAAGTTTGTGCCGGTAATACGGAATATCAGGAAAATCCCGATGAATGATGCGGGAATGAGCGAAATTATGGCTACGGGTTGTCTGAGGGATTCGAAAAGTACGGCGCAGATTAGATATATGATGGCGGCGACTATGAGCAGAAGCCCCCATTGCTTTCCGGCCGTCTTCGCCCATTCGTATTCAGGAGATGAAGCCCTGAACCCTATGGGCAGCGTTTCGGAGTTGAGCCTCTCTATTTCCCGGTTGACAACCCTGGCTTCGAGGTTTGCCGAGCCTGTGAAGTTGAATCTTACGTACAGGATATATTCCTGGTTTTCGCGGTATATGTTGTTTCCGGAATATGTACTCCGTATGTCGCCTATATCATTGAAGCGTACGAGAGTGCTGTCTATTCTTACGTATTCGTTCCCGAAATGCCATACGTCGAACTCATCGGCCTGGCCGGAAACTATTCTCACGTCCATGTTGTCGCCATTGTACCGCATTGATCCGGCGTATGAGGAGTAGACCCTGTTTTCCAGGGCGGAGAATACCTGGACCGGAGTAATGCCGTAAAGAGCGAGGTTGTCGTGGTTGTAGGTCAGGCTGAATTCCCTGATACCGGCAGAAAAGCTGTATGCGGAGAAACTTTCGGGACCGTCTATGCTTATATCCTTAATGCGCGGATTGTCTTCGAGCCTTTCCGCGAGAGCCGTGCAGTAGGAATACAGCATGTCATAATTGTAGCCGCTCATCCTTATGAGACTGCTCTTGTAGAGGCTTGGCCCTACATAATTGTTGAAGGCGCGCTCGTCTATGCCGTAAATACTCCAGTTGGCGCCACCGAACCCTATGGCCTTTTTTATGGCTTCCTGCTTTATGGAGGCCGGCAGGCCTGATTTTACGGCAGCATCGGTGAATTCTACAGTGATATTGCCGTATCTGTATGAGGTTATGCTTGTCCTGAATATTTTTATTCCGTCGGTCCCGGCAAGGAAATTTTCCATTTCGCCGATAATTGCATCGAGCTGTCCGATATTGCAGCCTTCAGGCAGTCCGGCGCTGATATACAGTACGGGCCTTTGCGACTCCTTGAATATGGATGAGAACCCGCCGGCACTCTTTCTGAACAGCATCAGCGAACAGATGAATACGGCCGCAAAAACCAGGCATACCGCCCATGCACGCTTTCTTAGCGCGAAAATGAACTTTTCGTATCTTGCTGAAAGAATGACGGCCCGTCTCCGGCGTCTTATGGAAAAAGATATGCTTTCCGGTTTTACGGGCAGGTATTCCAACATGGCAGGGACGAAAAACAGTGCTGTGAGGACGGATACTACCAGGTTTATGATTATTACGGCGGAGAAATCTCCGAGGACCCTTTTCTGCTCATCAGGCAGGAGAAAGATTACTGCAAGTGAGCCTATTGTCGTGAGTTGGGCTGCGAGAACGGACATGAATGCCTTCCTGTCGCGGTAACGGGAATAGTGCGAGACCATGATAATGGAACTGTCTATTATCAGGCTCAGTGATATGGATATTCCGGCAAGGGAGTAAATATGTATGTCAGTACCTGTCAATATGTAAAATATTACGGCGATAGCCAGGTTGACTATAATGGCGGACGCAGTGATGAATGTATATCTGAGGCTTCGTGTGGTGACGGCTATGAATATCAGCAGTATGGCTATGCACATTGCCGTCCTTCTCATGAGTTTGCCTGTTTCCCGGCTTATCCGGACAGATATGTCGTAGGATTTCATCGCCGAAAAGGATTGGGGAAAGTCCCGGCTGAGTGATTCCATGACTGATGATACCTCCCTGCATGTCTTCGCGGTATTGGACGATTCTTCCGGATAGATTGTCAGGTTGATAGTGTTCAGTCCGTTTACGCGGTAATAGGACTGGGGTTCTTCTTCCCTTATCCTGATTTCGGCTATGTCTGACAGCCTTATTATGCGGCCGCCGGAATTCATTACCGGAATATCTTCTATAGGGCCGGACGACGTTTTCAATACCATGTCCGGGCTTCCTTCCGGATTGGCGGAATTCAGGCTCCCTACGGCCATGTCACCTGCAGTAAATGGCAGGACGGCATCGTATATGTCCTGTACGTCTATTCCTGCCGGAAACATCCTGTCCGGGTCGAATATTATTTCCATGCATAGTGGGGAGGCTCCGGAAAGGGCAATGGAACGTACCCCGTCGATTATGGATATTTCCTTGACAATATGGTTGTTAATGTATCGACTGATTCTTTCTGTCGGCAGGTCGGCATTTATGGTGTAGATCATTATCGGCTCCATGCCGGTTCCTGTTGCGGATACGGATATTTCCGGGTAGCTGACTCCTTCCGGCAGGCTGCCGTAGATTGACCTGATGGCTGAAGAGATCTCGAAACGGACGGCATCCATGTTTTCCCTTTTCTTGAGCTGGACATTGATGGTGCCGGAGCCTTTCATGCTTATGGATGTAACGTTCTCTATGCCTTTTATGGCCGATATGCGTCCCTCGATTCTGGAAATGACTTCGCTCTCCATGATTTTTGCGGATGCGTCCTGCCAGTGGCAGGTAATGGAAAGGGACTGCTCTTTTTCCCGAGGAAGGTAACTGAGATTGGTTTCCGGCAGTAATGCGATACCGCATATTGCCGCGACGGCGAATATCAGCAGGACGGAAAACGGTGGAATGGCCTTCCCTTTCATTTCCTGTAAATGAGATAATATATGACAGGTATGCCGAATATGCTTACAATCAGACCTACGGCCATGCCGCCAATCATTACGAGCGACAGGGGGAACTGAAGATCCGAGCCTATGTCGCCCCTTGTAAGGAAAGGCACCATGGATAGGACTGTAGTGAGTGTTGTCATCAGGATAGGGCTCAGGCGGCGCGCTCCACCTGTCATGATGGCGCGTATGACACTGTAGCCCTTTTCCCTCCTTAACCTGTTAATCGTATCAACTTTCAGTATGGAGTCGTTTATGACAATGCCGCTCATTACGACGATGCCTATCATTGACATGGCGTTTATGCCGGCCCCGCATATTTTCAACAGCAGCAGAGCCCCGAATATGTCCGTTATGATTTCTGACAGTATGATGAGCGGCTGCACGAGGGACTCGAACTGTGCGGCGAGTATCAGGTAGAGCAGCATTATTGCGACTATTGCGATTACGGCAAGTTCTCTGACTGTCTTCCGGCTTGTGAAATAGGAACCGCTGAAGTCTACGTTATAACTGCCGTCCATGACAGCGGATGTGCGTATTTTTTCCATTACTGTTTGCGTCTCTTTGTCAGGAATATTCATGCCAAGCGGATAATAGTTCCCGGAACTTCCGGAAACTATTGTCCTGAAATCCCTGCTCCTGACTTCCTTGAGTATGCTGCGGAGAGGGATATCCGTCCCGTTTCCGTTTTTTATGCTGCCTCCGGATATGTCCGCCGTTCTGTTCCCGTCTCCCATGTATACCGGAACTGAAAAGTCTCCTGACGTTATGGAAAATATCCTGTCTTCTCCGGTTATTTTTCTTAAAGTACCTGCCAGGCTGTTGTAGGAGATACCGTAAAGTGACATGGCAGCGGCGTCGGGAATCAGGGATATTTCTTCCTGCCATTGTACCGGGGACAGATTTATGCCGGGATTTTCCCGGCTTATGTCCCCGATGATGGCATTGAGCCTGTCGGGAGACGGGATTTCACCGTCCTTTCCGCTTATCTGCGCTACAAGCCTGTCTTCTATGTCGGGAAAAATCATTTGCAGCATGTCCCCGGCCGTCCCGATATTGAATGCGGCATCAGGATAGTTCCTGGCGACAAACCTTGCGCTTGCCGCGGTTATACTGTCAAGGGCGGCAGGATTGCATGCATTTACATATATTTTAGCCTCGCCTTTTCCCATTTCGCCGGTATGCGGCATTATGAACTGTTGTATGCCGCACATCTGTGTGCTGTGCAGGACGTTTTCAGAAAAGGCCCCGATGACTTCCATACATCTCCTGTCGTTTTCTTCTGTCGACAGCGGCGCATTCCAGTCTATATGCAGTATCGCATCTGTCCTGGCTACGGGAGGCAGCAGGCTTTTATCCAGATTCCTGTACAGCAGGACAGAAGCCGGTATGGTGAGAGCCATCGCCGCTATTACCGCCGGTATATGCCGGAATGTCCATTTCAGGGCTTTTTCGTAGGCACTCTCCGGATCCATTATACGGGCTGTAACTGCAAGGAACCTGTTGTCTGTCTGTCTTTCTTTTCCCCGGTACAGGGCATAGTAATATACCGGAATTACCAGTACGGCGAACAAAAGCGACGAGAACAGCCCGACTGTTATGGCTACAGCCTGATCGGTGAATATTTCTCCGGCAATCCCGCTTAGAAATACCAAGGGGACGAAAACGGCGCAGTTTGTGAGAATGGAACTGAGCATGGGGACGAATACCTCGGACGAGCCTTCGGATATGGCGTCTTCGAGACTTTCCCCGCGTTCCCACCGTTGCGTTATGTTGTCAACTACGATTATCGAGTTGTCCACCATCATGCCTACGCACAGTATGAGCCCCGCAAGGGAGATGATATTTATGCTCATGCCCGCAACATACATTACGAGTATCGAGAACAGCAGGGATGCGGCTATTGACGGTATGATAAGGAGGGAAAACCTGAAATTGCGCATGAACAGCAGGATAACCATAGCAGCCAGGAGTATGCCGGCGATGAGGTTCTGCTTGAGATTGTCTATGGTATAGTCCAGCAGTTCGGTCTGGTCTCTGGTGATTGTGAATTCCACTTCGGGATAATCTTTTTCGAACAGGAGAATCTGCCTGTGTAGATTTTCCCTCAGGGAACTCATTCTTGCATCGTTTTGCTTGATTATAGCCATTGTAACGGCCCGCTTCCCGTCGGAACGTACTATGCAGCCGTTGTCTGTCGGACGCTCCGTAATATCGGCGATATCTTCGAGACGATATATCCTGCCCCCCGCCTGTATTCTGATATTCCTTATGTCTTCTTCCGAAGACAGCTCTGTCTGGAAGCGTATGTTCCAGCGGTACTGTCCGTCCCTTATGGACAGGTTGCCGAGCCTTATGTTGTTGTCGAGTATGATGCCGGCAAGTTCGGACTGGGTCAGCCCGAGAGCCTCAAGTTTGCTGTTGTCGGGAATAATCAGCAGTTCGGGGAAAACGAGCCCGCTCATGTCCACGATGGCCACTTCAGGAATCTGCTCGAGTCTTTTCGATATGACCGAAGATGCAAGCCTGCTGATTCCGGCCATGTCCGTTCCGTCTGTCGCAGCAGTCATGTTTATGAAGAATGCCGGTATGTCAGTTGCACTCGAGCGGATTGCCTTGGGCCTTTCAGTTCCGTCAGGAAGGGATGTGACCGACTTGTCTATGCGCTCGTTGACTTCTACGAATGCAAAATCCATGTCCGCCCCGTATTCGAAGCGGAGCCGGATAAGCCCGGATCCGCTTTCGGCATAGGAACTCATGTCTGACAGTGACGGGATCTGCATCAGTTCCCTGCGGAGAGTATTCATGTATCCGTCCATTTCCCTTGCCGAAGCCCCGTCTATGCGCACCTGGACAGAGACTGCCGGAATATCGGTGTCAGGCAGCATGGATACCGGGATAAGGCGTGCCGATACTATGCCGAGCACTGTCACGGCCAGTAGTATCATTGATACGGCAACAGGTCTTTTTATGAGTTGCCGTATCATTTTCTGACGGAAACTTTTGATTTGTGGGCAAGGTTGAGATTCCCGGAGACGATGACGGCGTCTCCCTCGGAAAGTGATGACAGCCTTTCTCTGTCAGCTTCGATAACATGCCTTTCACTGTTGGACATCATAATCCTGACATAGGTCCAGTACGCGGTGCTGTCAGAACCGTCATAGAGGAATACAACATCCTTGTTGTCCCTTATTACTACTGCACTTTTCGGTACAGAGAGCTGTCCGGGAACGGTTTCTTCGATTATTGTCTTTACGTTCATCCCGTCCATCATCCCTTCGTCAGGCCGGCTGACGTACGCGGTTACCTTAATCTGCCCTTTCCCGTCGACAGTAGGGTTTACCGAGACTATTTCCCCGTCGTAACATTTTTCCGGATTGTTGAACGGGGTGACTTTTACTTTCATTCCTTTGCGTACCGGACGTATTTCGGATTCGAGCAGGGGAAATTCGACTTCGAAACTGCTGTCGTCAATGAGCATGCAGAAATCACCGGAGGGGGAGTGCTCGTATTCCCGTCCCTTGATGTCGGCTATTTTGCCGGAGAAGGGTGCGGTTATCACGGTGCCCTCCATCTCGTGCCTTGCCCGACGGAGGCTGAGGGCTGCATCGGAATACCCTGAGCGTATCATGG
Organism: Candidatus Coprenecus stercoripullorum; assembly: GCA_018715745.1. Lineage (GTDB taxonomy): Bacteria > Bacteroidota > Bacteroidia > Bacteroidales > UBA932 > Coprenecus > Coprenecus stercoripullorum. Next base: position 12,720 of record DVLA01000069.1, on the reverse strand, counting down.
CGGTCTCTATGAACTCTTCCGGTATTTTTGACGTATCTGTCCCGTACCCGAACCCTATAAGGACATCCGTCATCTCTATTTTCGCCTTTTTCATGTCGTTCCCAGCCTGGATAAGGGCGGTCTCAGCATCTTCCGTAAACAGTTTCGCTATCGTGTCGCCTTCCGTTACCCTGTCACCTTCGGAGACGTATATCCTGGCGATGATGCCGTCTGTCCCGAATCCCAAAGCGCTCTTTCTTATGGCCCGTATCCTGCCGTTGCTTAATGTCTGCCTTTTGAAGTCCCCGCGCCTGAGTATTACCGTATCTACGTAACTGGTCCCGGCCTTTGCGGCGTCTCCGGTACGGACCGGCCCGGCACCGTGGTTTTCTTGCCTTGGAGCGCATGATGATGCGGCGGCCAGCAGTAATGATAGGATCAATAGCCTTTTCATATATGTGTCATTTACTTTCAATCAGTTCGTCGAACTCCGCACTAAGGTCTTTTCCCTCGATATAGTCGTACAGCGTTTCCTTGCGGAGTGTATAATAGTATATCCAGTAGTTGGCAAGTTCGTCGATATGCCTTGACGTCGCCTCGTCCCTTTCGTCCTGGGCGGTGTTGATGTCGGTTACGCTTATGCTTCCGTTGCGGAATCTCTGGACTGCCAGGCTGTATCTTTCAGCGGCGATAGTGTCGGCTTTTTCAGATACGTCACATTGCCTGGCCTGGGTGTTGAACTGTACGGCACGTATATAGATGTCCTGTCTTTTCTCAATGATTTCCTGCTCTACCTGGGTGAGGACTATTTCCTGTTCGGTCCGTGCAATCTGCACTTTCCCTTTCCCGAGACCCCAGTCAAGAATGGGGATGTTGAGGGAGAGGCCTATGATTTCCTGATCTATGGGATTGCGGTAGGAAGTGCCTAAGTCGCCCCCGGTCTGCGTCAGTCCGAACTGGGCAGCCAGAGTCGCACTGAATCCCCTTTCGGCCTTTGCCCGGGCTATTGCAGCTTCGGCTTCAATCAGGCTTATTTCATTGTCGAGACTGAAGGAAGTATTATTGAGGCTGCGGAAAACGGCGTCGCTCTCGTCTATGGTTATGTCCGAGAAGTGATCCGGCCGGATCAGCCTTATTGCGGTATTCCCGTCAGTGCCAAGATAGGTGCCTAATTCCAGCAATGCCTGTTTAAGTTCCACTTCGGCGGAAGTTACGGCTATTTCCGAGTTAAGCACCTGCAATTCTATCTGGAGCAGTTCGTCCTTCGTGTATGTTCCTATCTGCATTCTCTCCCTTGCGATATCGTACAGCTGCCGGGTATTGCCGTTCCTCCTGACGGCGCTTTCAAGTGCGGTCTGGCATTTGAGTACGCTGAAAAAATATCCGGCGGCACTTATGGCTATATCCTCCAGGTCTTCAAGATATTTCTTTTTGGACTTTTCGTATTTTTTCGGTTCGGTCTTCTTTTCCCATTTTAGCCTGTTGTACTGAAAAATAGGCTGTTCGTAATATATGTTGACGGGGTTGGAGTTGTATGTTACTTCCCCGAACGGGGAAAACTGGTCGAGACGGTTAAGGTAGGTGTTCAGGGAGATGCGGCCTCCAGTGAACGGAATATTCTGGTCTACCGACAGAACCAGTGAATTGTACATGTTGTCGTTCTGTATGTAGCGTGTCTCTCCCGTCTGGGCGTCCTGCAGGGCTACAAGGGAACGGTTGTATTGCCCCAGGTCGGCCCCGAGGTTGAGCGATGGCAGGAACTGTGCACGGTACGAACGGTATTCCCAATAGCTGCTTATGAAGGAGTATTTGGCCATAAGGGCATCGAGGGATTTTCTCTGTGCGAGCTGTATTACGTCTTCGAGGGTCAGCGTAAGGACCATCTCCCCTTCAGCCGTACCGGCGGCGTCAGAACGGGCCGGGGCGAGCAGGAATGCCGATATGGATATGAAAGACACGGTATGTCGCAGATATCTGCAGAAAGGACGCATGCTCATAGGTCGGTATATTTGTGTCCCAAAGATAATATAATTTTACCGTAAAGAAAATATTATTTTTAGATTTGCATCATGTTAAAACCTATTATCATAGCTGTAGACGGATATTCTTCTACCGGTAAGAGTACTTTCGCCAAAATGATAGCCAGGCGCATGGGTTATATATACATAGATACGGGCGCCCTTTACAGGGCCGTTGCGCTGCTGGCATTAGAAAACGGGATGGTGGACGGGAACGGGCTTTTAGATGAGGAAGGGCTGAAGGCCCTGCTGTATGGCCCCAAACCTCCTTGCATAACATTCAAGGTCTCCGGCGACGGTCGCAGCAGGACATTTGTTGACGGCCGGGATGTGGAAGGAGAGATACGTTCAATGTATGTGTCGGGGAAGGTAAGCCGGGTCGCCTCGTTGCCTTTCGTAAGGGAGTTCGTGGACGGTATATTGAGGAAGATAGGGGAGAACCGCGGAGTTGTCATGGACGGACGGGATATCGGGACAACGGTTTTCCCGGATGCGGAACTCAAGATATTCATGACGGCAAGTCCTGAGATCCGTGCCGGACGCAGGCAGAAGGAACTGGCGGCAAAGGGAGAGATTGTGGATCTGAAGACTGTTCTGGAAAATATCAGGGAAAGGGATTATGCAGATGAGCACAGGCCTGTTTCCCCGCTGGTAAAGGCATCTGACGCCATTGTCCTTGACAACGGGGACATGACGCTGGAACAGCAGATGGAATGGTTCGAGGATGTGTTAGGGAGGACCTGTTGCCATGGAAGTCAGGATTGACCCGTATTCGGGATGCTGCAACGGAGTGCGCAGGGCAATCCGCACTGCGGAGGAATACCTTGAAAGTAACGGCAGGCTTTACTGTCTCGGGGCGATAGTCCATAACGGGGCGGAGATTGGGCGGCTCGCCGGGAATGGCCTTGTAACTGTCGATTATCCGGAATTGCCTTCGCTTTGCGGAAAGACGCTTATGATAAGGGCTCATGGAGAGCCGCCTTCTACTTATGAAGCGGCAGCCAGGTACGGTATAAGGTTGATCGACTGCACTTGCCCTGTGGTACTGGCCTTGCAGGAAAAGATTCGTGCCACGTATTCCGAAATCAGGGAGACGGGCGGGCGGATTGTAATATTCGGCAAGCCCGGGCATGCCGAGGTCAACGGGCTGGTAGGCCAGACCGGCGGGGAGGCGCTTGTTGTGGAATGTGCGGATGATCTTGACAGACTTGTTTCGGTAGGAAGGATAGATACATCCGCGCGCGTGGCCTTGTTCTCGCAGACTACCAAGGACCCGGATGAATACGGGAAGATCCGGGAACGCCTCATGGAACTGGTCCCGGCCTCCATGTGCATGGTTTACGATACCATATGCAGGCAGGTATCATCGAGGCACGCGCGTCTTGAACAGTTTGCCGAAGAGTGTTCCGCCGTGCTTTTCGTGGCCGGAAAGGAAAGTTCGAACGGGAAGGTGCTTTATGAGTTGTGCAGGAAAGCCAATCCGAGGACTTTTCTTGTCGAGTCCATTGCGGACATTCCGGCGGATATGCTGCGGCCCGATGATATTGTCGGGATCTGCGGGGCGACATCGACCACGAGATGGCAGCTTGAAAAAATTGCCGGATATCTGAATAATTTGTAATTTTGTAACTTTGATTCAAGTTAATAACATAACCGCAACTTATGGCAACAACAGCAGATTTCAAGAACGGATTGTATTTCAATTATGAGGGCAAACCGGTTTCCATCATCTGGTTTCAGCATGTAAAGCCCGGAAAGGGACCGGCTTTTGTAAAGACCAAATTGCGCAATCTCGAAAACGGGAAGATTCTCGACAGGACGTTCACCGCAGGTGAGAAGATAGAACCCATAAATGTTGAACGACGCCCCTACCAGTATCTCTACAAGGATGATATGGGGTATAACTTCATGCATAACGAGACTTATGAGCAGATTACCATATCTCCCGATCTGGTGGAGAATGCCGATCTGATGAAAGAGGGCCAGAATGTCGAGATGATGTTCCTTGCCGATGAGGAAAAATGCCTTACCTGCGAGCTTCCGACTTATGTCGAACTTGAGGTTACTTATACTGAACCTGCCGTTAAGGGGGATACTGCATCCACTAATGCGATGAAGGCCGCCACTCTCGAAACCGGTGCGGAAATCATGGTACCCCTGTTTATCAACCAGGGCGACAGGATTCGCGTAAATACCGTAGACAGGACTTACGGGGAACGCGTCAAGTGATTGCGGCCGTTTTCGGCACAGGGATGGATGGGACGGTCCGGCCGGCAGGCAGGATCTCCCTTTTTTCAATTTAAAGGATATGAGGATATTGATAATAGATGACGAGAGAAGCATCAGGAATACTCTCAAGGAGATACTGGAGTTCGAGGGCCACAGCATAGACCTGGCCGAAGATGGCTCCCAGGGAGTCGAGATGGCTTCATCCACTAATTATGATGCCATATTCTGTGATATAAAGATGCCTAACATGGATGGCGTCGAAGCGCTCGATGCCTTTGCGGCGAAAGGCATCGAGTCTCCGGTGATAATGATATCGGGACACGGCAGTATCGATACGGCTGTAGAGTGTATAAAAAAGGGGGCATACGATTTTATACAGAAACCGTTGGATCTGAACAGGATTCTTATCACGCTGAAAAACGCGACGGACAAGGGCCAGCTTGTGCGGGAGACGAAGATACTTAAAAAGAAAGTTGTCGGTGTACAGGAAATAATAGGCGAGTCGCCGGCCATAGTAAGGATAAAGGCGATGATTGACCGTGTGGCCCCTACCGATGCGCGGGTCCTTATTACAGGCTCCAATGGAACCGGAAAGGAACTTGTCGCCAAATGGCTGCATGAAAAAAGCGAGAGGGCTTCGATGCCGTTCGTGGAGGTGAATTGCGCCGCAATTCCGAGCGAACTGATCGAAAGCGAGCTTTTCGGCCATGAGAAGGGCGCTTTCACTTCGGCGGTAAAACAGCATAAGGGGAAGTTTGAACAGGCCGACGGGGGCACCCTCTTTCTTGACGAGATAGGGGACATGAGCCTGGCCGCGCAGGCCAAGGTGCTCAGGGTGCTGCAGGAGAACAAACTTACCCGCGTCGGCAGCGACAAGGATATAAATGTGAATGTCAGGGTGATTGCCGCTACTAACAAGAACCTGCGGGACGAGATTGCCAAAGGCTCGTTCAGGGAGGATTTGTATCACAGGATAAGCGTTATCGTCATACATGTCCCTTCCCTGGCCGAAAGGGCGGACGATATACCCCTGCTGGTGGGGCATTTCATTTCCCAGATATGCCAGGACTCCGGAAAACCGTTGAGGGAGATAGAGCCGGAGGCGCTTGAAGAACTTAAAAAATATACGTGGGGAGGCAACATACGTGAACTCAGAAATGTAGTAGAGCGCCTGCTTATACTTTCCAACGGAAAGATAACCCGTGAAGACGTCCAGCTTTACGCTGGCCCGGACAGATAGCCGGTCGGCATGACGTTATGAAGGTGCTGCTGCTGCTTTCCGGAAAGACATCTTTCCCTTTCGTGAGAGAGGGAATGGAAATGTATGAGAAAAGGATTTCCCGCTATCTGCGTTATGAGCGGGTGGAAGTGCAGGTTTCCGGCGGGCAGCTGCCGAAGGAGATTGTAATGGAAAAAGAGGCTGATGCGCTTCTGAAAAGGATTTCCCCGCAGGACGAGGTCGTGCTTCTCGATGAAAAGGGCGATGCATTTACTTCCGTAGAATGGGCGCGCTGGCTGCAGAAAAGGCTTTTCTCCGGTGCGGACAGGAATCTGGTATTTGTCACCGGGGGCGCATTCGGTTTTTCCGAGAGGATGTACAGGCGGGCTTCCGCCCTGCTTTCATTTTCGGAGATGACTTTCTCCCACCAGATTATAAGGCTGTTCTTCACCGAGCAGCTGTACAGGGCGATGACCATAATAAAGGGGATACCTTATCATAATGAGTAACAGGTATAGGAATATATGGAATGTCGTGATGGAGCACAGGGTGATTATATCCTGGATGCTGGCATTCGCCTTCTTTATCCTGTCATTCGTCAGGTTCGATACCGGTTCCGTAGGGACGGAAACGAAGGCCGTACAGAAAAAACTGCTTTCCCGCGAGGCTCTCCTGGAGAAGTACATAGAGAGGGCATTCGATACCCATGCCGACCAATGGCCGCAGTTCGAGGACTTTCCCGACGATATGGTGCTGTACAAGTATGTCGCCGATACTTTGCAGTGCTGGTGCAACCTGTTCCCGGTAAGCAATGATGAAATGGACCTGTATCCTTCCTGGTACAGAATCCATGACCTGAACAGCAGGAACGTATTCAATACGCCGCTGACTTTTCTGATGGACGGCGAGCAGTATGTCAATCTCGGTTCCACATGGTATGTGGTCATCACCCGCAGGGAGGGGGAAAGCCGCATTATCGCCGGGCTTGAGGTAAAGACAGAGTACCTTACCCAGAATTCGATATTGAAAAACAGTACCAACAGGCATATCGGGCTCAGGAAGGGATATACGGCAGTTCCCGTGTACCTCGATGCGGAGAATGCAGTCTACGGCCTGTCCGGGGAACCGCTCTTTTCCGTAGCCTCGGTTTCCCCTCTGCCCGACAATACCAGGGCGACGTCTCTCCGATGGCTTACTTTCCTGTTTGCGGTGCTGGCCATGCTTGCATACCAGGCAAAGCACAGTACGCTTAAATCCATGATTTTCTCCCTTGCCGGCATGGCAGCCGTAAATGTCGGCGTAGTGTTTCTTGTGAACAGCTCCGCCGATACATCGGAGATTTTCTCCCCTATGCTGTACGCCGACGGAAACATTTTCAATTCGCTCGGGGTGCTGCTTGTCACCAATGTATTCATATTCCTCTATATATTCTCCATTTTCCTCGGCAGGAAACCTGTTTACAAGGCTGTCAGGTCTTCGCGTCCGTGGTTGGGAAAACTATGGCTCTCTTTTATTGCCGTTGTACCGGTATGCGTGGCGCTGTATACCCATTTTTCGCTCAGGTCGCTTATCCTGAACTCCAATATCGAGATGGAGCTTTTCAGGATAAATGCTATATCCGTATATACCATACTTGTCTATGCAAGCTATACCCTGCTTTTCCTTTCACTGCTGATGTCGTGTTACGTGCTTTATGCCGTATCCGGGCTTCCGCGCCGCTTCCGGAAATATTTTTTCCTGGTCAAGCCCATGATTGCCTATGTGTGTGTGGTCTCGGTATATATGACGGTTTTTGTCAGCTATTTCAGTTTCAAGAGGGAATGCGAGACGCTCGGGGTATGGACCAACCAGCTTGCGGTTGAACGGGATCTGTCGCTGGAGATGCAGCTGCGTTCAATTGAGGGACAGATATTGCTGGACCCTCTTATACGGCGCCTTGTAGGAATACCGAATACGGAGAATATGGTGATGAACCGCCTTGTGGAAAGGTATTTCTGGAATATATTGCGCAATTATGACCTCAGAACAACCATCTGCGGCGTAATGGATATGGTACCTACGGAAGAGTATCCCCGCCCGGTCAACTGCCTGCAGTATTTCAAGGATGACGTGATAGAGAAATACGGCATCCCGCTTGCCGGCAATTCAGCCTTCTATTATCTGGACTATTTCCGTGACAAGGTGAGTTATATAGGCGCTTTCAGCGTTTTGCGCAGGAATCAGCGCTTCGACCTGTATATCGAGATTGATTCCAAGGAAAGGGAAGAGGATATAGGATATCCCTCCCTGCTTATCGACGGGGAGAGCACGCTTTCCGATATGCTTGCCGGCAGGTATTCCATGGCGAAGTACAATGACAACAGGCTTACAATGGCCGACGGCTTTTACAGTTTCCCCGTGTATTTTGAAACGTCATCGCTTCCATACGGTTTTTCATACAGGACTGCGGATGACATGGTGACGTTCTACAACAGGCTTTCCAACGACAATCTCATAGTGCTTACGCGCCCTGACAAGAAATTCTGGTCATACCTGATGTCATTTTCATACCAGTGCCTTTTCCTGGCTCTTGTAGTGCTTCTTGCATCGCGTTCCTTCAGGCGGCGTATCAATCATATACATGCCAGTGTGCCAAAGCGTTCGTTGAGCAGGAACATTACTATCCTTATAGTGGCCTCAATGGTGGTGTCGCTTGTGGCTATGGGTATAGGCAGCGTCTCGTTCATCGTGCAGATGTTTAACGGGAACAACAGGGTACACATGGAAGAGAAACTTGCGACCGTGCAGTCCACCCTGACGAAAATGTGCAGGAACTATAACAGATACAATGAAATAAACACTTTAGACATGTTCAATGCCATGGATCTGGTTTCCAAGAATACCCGGGTGGACATAAACCTTTACGACCCTCTCGGCAGGCTTATCCGCACGACAAAACCCGAGGTGTTCGACCAGTACCTGGTAAGTTCGAGAATGAATCCGGAGGCGTACAAGGCCCTTGTTATCGACAGGAAGATGCAGGTCATCCAGGAAGAGCACATAGCGTCTCTCGGGTATTATTCCCTGTATTCCCCGATTTATAATGACGACGGTATCCTGCTTGCCATCGCCAATATCCCGTATTTCGTGAACAACTCCAACCTCAGCGAGGATGCCCCTTCGATTATTGCGGCAATTGTCAACATATACATACTGTTGCTAATAGTATCGGTGCTTGGCGGGGTTGCGGTTTCGAAATCAATATCGAACCCGTTAAGGAGTATCAGTCGCAATATGCAGGAAATGAGTGTGTCGCATCGGACCGAGAAGATAAATTACAAGGCAAACGACGAGCTCGGCATGCTTATCAGCGCGTACAACCAGATGATAGACGCCCTGGACGAGAGCACCCGCAAGCTTGCAAGAAGCGAGAGGGAACAGGCATGGCGGGAAATGGCAAGGCAGATTGCCCATGAGATAAAGAATCCCCTCACGCCCATGAAACTCAGTATACAGCATCTTATAAGGCTGAAAAAACAGAATGTACCGCAGTGGCAGGAACGTTTTGACGCTCTTGCGGCTTCGCTTATCGAGCAGATAGACATACTATCCAATACCGCTTCCGAATTTTCGAGTTTCGCCAAATTCTATAATGAGGAAATTGTCGTTGTCGATTTGGTGGCCGTTATAAACGAGCAGCTCGTGCTGTTCGACAACAGGGACAATATTCTTATCAGTTTTGTCACCGGACTGGAAAAGGCGGAGACGCTTACGCGGAAGAGTCAGATAACGAGGGCGTTGGTGAATATCATATCCAATGCTGTGCAGGCGGTGGAATATGGGGAAGAGGGCAGGATAAGGATATCCCTTGTGACTGACGGAGATTATTTCAGAATCGATGTGGAGGACAACGGTCCCGGAGTCAGCCAGGAGAACCTCGACAGGCTTTTCAGCCCGAATTTTACGACGAAATCCGGGGGGACCGGGCTTGGTCTGGCTATATGCAAGAATATAGTAGACCAGAGCGGTGGGGAAATATCGTATTGTAAATCAGAAGATTTAGGTGGAGCTGATTTCGTAGTCAAATTGCCCGTATACAGGATGGCTTGATTTTTGCTTTATTGTGATAGCTAAATCAGGTTGTTCCTATAGATGAAAAAGATTGCGGTTGCATTGGGAATATTGTCCGTCTTTTCCGTTGTTTCAGCCTATGCCCAGTCGTCAGAGGCTCCGGAAGCGAGCGTTTTCGTCCCTATCTCGAAGTATTTCGAACAGGGGGATACGGACTGTATTGCGGCATGGTTTGCTGACAACCTCGAGATGGAAGTCCTCGGAAAGACCAATAACTGCAGCAAGAACCAGGCTAAACAGATACTCCGCTCCTTCTTCATGAATTATACTCCGAAGAATTTTGTTATAGTGTATACCAGCGGCTCGTATCCCATGCAGTATGCCGTAGGCAATCTTGACGGGGGCGGCAGTTCTTTCCGGGTTACTTTCCTTGTCAAGACCAACGAGGTGGGGAATTATATAGAGCAGCTTAAGATAGAGAAGAAGTAGGCTGCCCGTTATTTCCTCCTCATGAATATCTGTATCGGACAGCCGCAGAAATCGAAATGCTTTCTCAGCCTGTTTTCCAGAAAACGTTTGTAAGCCTCATTCACGTACTGTGGCAGGTTGCAGAAGAACGCGAATGACGGGCATGGGGTAGGAAGTTGGGTTATGAATTTTATCTTCACGAATTTCCCTTTGACTGACGGAGGCGGGCAGTTCTCAATCTCAGCGAGCATGATTTCGTTCAGCTCCGAAGTAGGAATCCTTTTCGAATAGTTTTCGTACACCTCGGCAGCCCTGTCCAGTACGTCCAGTATCCTCTGTTTGTTTGTCACCGAGGTAAATACCACGGGGACATCCGAGAACGGGGCGGTCTTCCTGAGTATGGCGGCGGTATATTCTTTCATGGTGTTGCTGTGCTTTTCTATAAGGTCCCATTTGTTTACCGCTATCACGCAGCCTTTTTTGTTTTTCAGTATAAGGTTGAATACCGACATGTCCTGCTGTTCCATACCGTACGTCGCGTCAAGCATGAGGATACATACGTCTGCATGCTCTATCGCCCTTATCGCCCTCATGACGGAATAGAATTCAAGGTCCTCGCTTACTTTGTTTTTCTTCCGCAGGCCCGCAGTATCGACGAGCATCATTTCGTGCCCGAATTTGTTGTAGTATGACTCTATGGAGTCCCGCGTCGTGCCGGCAACGGGGGTGACAATATTCCTCTCTTCGCCTATCAGGGCATTTGTCAGTGAGGATTTGCCTGCATTGGGTCGGCCCACGATTGCTATCCTGGCTATGTGCTTTTCGTTTTCCCCGTCTTCTGACACTGAAGGGAGCAGCTTTACGAGTTCGTCGAGCATGTCGCCCGTTCCGCTTCCGTTTGCCGAGGATATGCATACGGGGTCACCAAGTCCGAGTGAATAGAACTGGTAACTGTCAAACCTTTTCTCGGAAGTATCTACTTTGTTGACAACTAACAGTACAGGTTTCCCGCTCCTTCTCAGGAGATCGGCGATTTCATCGTCAAAATCAGTCACCCCTGTCCCGGCTTCAACCAGAAAGAGAACGGCATCCGCTTCATTTACCGCTATTTTGACCTGCTTGCGTATTTCGCTTTCAAATACATCATCAGAGTTTGACGTATATCCTCCCGTGTCCACTACGGAAAATACTGAACCGCACCATTCGCATTTGCCGTAATGCCTGTCCCTTGTAACTCCGGCCGTACCGTCCACTATTGCCTGCCTCATTCCTACCAGCCTGTTGAATAATGTGGATTTTCCTACGTTGGGCCTTCCGACTATTGCTACCAGACTCATTTGTTTCCCTCCTTGGTTTTTATGGTACAGTTACTTATTCCGCAATCTGAGCAGGATGACGTCCCGCAGCGGGAATCGTTTCCCTTCCTGCCCCATAGTTTGAGTTCTTCTTCTTTGGCGCAGATTATGCCTCTTTTCCGCAACTCCTTGTTCCTGCCTATCTCCCCGTCGGGAAAAGGCTTGTTGCGGAATATGATATTGAAACTCATGATGAAGACCGCAAAGGCCAGGAGCAGTATCGCCGTAATCAGTATTGTCATTTCTTGTTTCGCGTGGTTTTCAAGAGGTTATCCATTTTTCCGGACCCAGCAGCGGTTTCTCGCTGACCTTTATTACCGGCGGCATCTGGAGTACTTTGAAAGCCGCGGCAGCCTTCAGGCCGATTACCCTATCCACTATTCCGGCATCCGTACCGGAGGCAACCATGTCTTCCCTGGTCCTGCCTTCTTCATTGAGGGCATACAACAGGGGGTCCAGAGTGCCGTAGTCCGGCAATGAGTCTGAATCCTTCTGGTTTTCGCGCAGTTCGGCCGAAGGCGCCTTGTTGATGGTCGATGCCGGTATTATTTCCTTCTCCATGTTCGCCAGCCTGGCCATCTGATATACCTGAAGTTTGTAGATATCCGCAAGGACCATGACCGCCCCGGCGAGGTCTCCGTAGAGCGTACCGTAGCCCACGGAAAGTTCGCTTTTGTTGGAGGTATTCAGCACCAGCGCTTTTTTTCTGTTCGAATATGCCATGAGCAGTGTCCCCCTTATTCTTGCCTGGATGTTTTCCTGGGTCACGTCCCAGGAATGGTCGCCGGCGAATACGGGCTCAAGGCCTTTGATGAACCTGTCGTATATGTCGCCTATGGGCAATATGAGATACCTTATCCCGAGGTTGTCGGCCAGGTCCACCGCATCGTTTACCGAATGCAGGGTAGAGAAGTCGGACGGCATGAGTATGCCAGTTACGTTCTCCTTTCCAAGCGCCTTCACCGCGAGCACGGCGGTTACGGCCGAGTCTATGCCGCCCGAGAGGCCGAGTACGGCCTCGGAATGTCCGCACTTCCGGAAAAACGACCGCAGCGCGGATACGACAGTGTCTTCTATTTGCCCTATGTGCAGCGGGTCCGTAGGGAACATGGCTTAGAATTCAAATATAGGACTGATGGACTTGTAGTTGTATACCCTGTCAATTACATCTGCGAACATGTTCGCCACTGTCAGTACGGTTATCTTCGATGTGTCTGCGTCTTTCGGCGGACGAAGGGGTATCGTGTCCGATACTACGATTTCCTTCAGGGCGGATTTGGCAAGCCTGTCGTAGGCCTGCCCGGAGAATACCGCATGGGTTGCCACGGCTCTTACGCTGAGCGCACCTTTTTCCATCAGCATGTCGGAGGCTTTGGATATTGTCCCTGCCGTATCGATCATG
>DVLA01000068.1 GCA_018715745.1 Candidatus Coprenecus stercoripullorum | reverse complement strand
GGCCTGCTCCTTGCATCTGTCCTCATGGCTTTCCGCTACGGCAACGCATTTAAACATGTAGATGTGCGCAATGACATCAGGCTGAAATATATGAAGTCTTTTTACGTTCTCAATGCGAACCTTTTCCTGCGCTCACTCTGTTTTATGCTCATCTATTGCGGGTTTACTTCGATAGCTGCCCGTTACGGCGATGTGCAGCTGGCGGTCAGCACTATAATAATGAAGCTCCTGATGCTGTATTCCTATATACTGGACGGTTTTGCCTATGCCGGAGAGGCTCTTGCGGGACGTTTTATCGGGGCTCGGGACCGTGCTTCGCTGCGTAAGGCGGTACGCCTGCTTTTCACATGGACTGCGGCCCTGGCGGCAGTATCTACCGTAGCCTACGGGGCAGGCGGACGGTGGATGGTAGGGGCCATGACTACGGAAGCGGTTGTCATAGAGGCTTCCGGCCCATATATGATATGGCTGGTGATAATGCCTGCATTCAGTTGTCTTGCATTTATGTGGGACGGTATTTTCATCGGGGCGACGGCGGCCAGGGCCATACGCAACGGCATGATATGGGCATGCGTTTCTTTTTATGCCTGTTATTTTGCACTCAAGGGGGCAATGGGCGTACAGGCATTGTATATGGCTTATTTCGCCCACCTGATAGCCAGGGATGTCTATATGACGGCCGCGGCCCGGAAACAGGTGTTTGCCAGGATTCCCGATTAAACTTATTTTTGGATTATGAAAAAAATCAGATTTCCCAATACCTATATAATAGTTTCAGCCGTAATCCTCCTGTGCGCCGTGGCCACATGGTTTGTGCCGGGCGGTGAATATACTGAAAGCGGTGACGGGCTTCCCGTATATGTACAGGTAGATTCCGAACCCCAGACATGGCAGGTATTTTCAGCCCTATATGACGGCTTTGTCAGGCAGGCCGGGATTATAGCCTTTATCCTTATAATCGGAGGTACTTTCTGGATTGTGAATTCAAGCAAGGCCATGGACGTGGGGATAGCTTCTTTCCTGCGCGGGGCCTCAAGGCTTGAAAGGCACAGGCCGCTGAAAGCGGTAGGCGTGGACAATATCGTAATGGTTTCCATAATGCTCCTTTTCTCCCTCTTCGGCGGGGTGTTCGGTATGAGTGAAGAGAGTATAGCATTTGTAGCCATAACCATACCCCTTGCAATCTCGATGGGCTATGATTCCATAACCGGCGTGGCCTTAGTCTATCTTGCGGCCCATGTCGGTTTTGCGGGCGCCTTTCTCAATCCCTTTACAGTCGGGGTCGCCCAGGGGATGGCCGGGCTTCCCCTGTTTTCAGGAATGGGATACAGGATAGTATGCTGGGGTATTTTGACGCTGTTCCTTATAGTCTTCGTGCTCCTGTATGCGCGCAGGATACGGAAAAATCCGGAAAAGTCTCCCATGTACCGGGCGGATTCGCACTGGAGGAATAGGGCCGGAGAAGAGGCGGGAAACATCGCCTTTTATAAAAATACGGCATCCAAGGTGTCGTTTGCCATTGCGGCCGTCGCCATAATACTCTTTACCGTATTCTTTTCGGAAGGATGTACCCTTAGCATAGGCAGCAGGGAATATGCGGCCGGATGGCTCCTGCCTGCCGCAGCTGCCGCCTTCATACTGCTTTCAGTGGCGGCGTTGCGGAAATCGGTGCATTTCTATATTCTCACCCTGCTTTGCTTTACCATAGTTTACCTTATCATCGGGGTATTGTGCTTCGACTGGTATATTCCGGAAATAACGGCGCTGTTCCTCTCATTGGCGGTGCTTGCGGGCATTGCCGCCGGCAGTTCCCCGAACAGGATTGCGGAAGACTTTCTCGCGGGGGCGAAAGACATATTCCCTGCCGCCATGATTGTAGGGCTTGCCTCAGGCATTATAATCATCCTGGAAAACGGCAAGGTTATAGACACCATTCTCCATGCAGCCGCATCCGGCCTCGGGGAGAGCGGGAAACTGGCATCGCTTACGACGATGTACGGGATACAGACATTTATCAACCTCTTTATTACGTCGGCTACTGCAAAAGCCGCGATAACCATGCCTGTTATGGCTCCTTTTTCGGATCTGATAGGATTGTCAAGACAGGCCACCGTCCTGGCTTTTCAGTTCGGTGACGGCTTTACCAATATGATAACGCCTACTTCAGGCGTGCTTATGGCTGTGCTCGGCATGGCGAAGATCCCGTATTCCAAGTGGTTCAGATGGGTGTGGAAATTTATTCTTGCCCTTATTGCCATAGGGTTCCTGCTGCTCGTGCCGACTGTACTGTTCAGTATAGAGGGCTTCTGAGACGTTTACAGTTTTACAGCACCATCAGCTGCGCGACTATCACTCTCAGGAACATCGCCAGCGGATAGACCGTGGCGTATGCTACGGCTATCTGTGATTCGTCGAATGTACTGTCCATGAACGCCAGGGCGGTAGGGTTGGTATGACTTCCGCATATCAGGCCTGAAATGGAGTAATAGTCGAATTTGAATGCGAACCTGGCTATCAGGATTGCGATTATGATGGGTACGACCGTTATGATAAACCCGTACAGTATCCACATGTATCCCCCGCCCGTTATCGCTTCCACAAAGCCTTCGCCGGCATCCAGGCCGACAGCGGCGAGGAACATGGTGATGCCTATTTCGCGCAGCATCATGTTTGAACTTGTTGTGGTGTAGGTTACCATTCCCAATGCCGGGCCGAAACGGGCAATGAGTATGGCGATAATCAGCGGTCCTCCGGCGATGCCGAGCTTGAGCGGCTGGGAAAGGCCGGGTAGCATGAAGGGAATGGAGCCGACAATAATGCCGAGGAATATTCCTATGAAAATGGGTACCAGTCTCGGTTCGCGGAGTTTCTTTACCTTGTTCCCGACAAGGTCGGCCACTTTGTCGATGGCCTGCTGCCTGCCGACAACCATTATCCGGTCGCCGAACTGCAGTTGCAGGGACGGGCTTGCCGTCAGGTCTATCCCGGCGCGGTTCACCCTTGTAATGTTGAGGCCGAACTGGGCGCGTATATTGAGCTCACCGAGGTTTTTCCCTATGACATGGTCATTCGTCACGAGCAGGCGGCGGGATACGAGGTTGGTGTCCAGTTTCTCCCATACCTGCTGGTCCATGTCGATCCTGCGCCCGATAAACGCCGTAACCACGTCGGCATTGTTTGCGGATGTGATTACAAGCAGTTTGTCGCCGGAATGGATTATGGAGTCGGAGGAAGGAATCTCGACCTTGCCGTCCGGATGGTATATCCTCGAGACTACGAAGTGGCGTGAGAGCAGGTTGTCTATTTCGACGATTGTCTTGTCGAATACGGCTTCGTTTCTCACTTCCACAGTCATCATGCAGGCATTGTCCTTTTTCGTATTGCGGTGTTCTATTTCCTCCTTTTCCCTGTTGAGGTTGATTTTGAATGCGGCCCTTACACCGAGCAGGGTAAGGATTACGCCTATGACCCCGAGCGGATAGGCTACAGCGTAACCTGCTGCAATCGTAGAGTCCACGTTTCCTGTCAGTTCAGCGCATGTCTGCTGTGCGGCACCGAGCCCGGGAGTATTGGTCACTGCCCCGGACATCACTCCTACCAGGGTCGGCATCGGAGTGCCGGTGATGAAATGTATTGCTACGGTGACGCATACCCCGAGGACGACAATTATCGCCGCCATAAGATTGAGCCGCACCCCTCCTTTCTTGAATGACCCGAAAAATCCGGGCCCGACCTGCAGGCCGAGGGAAAATATGAAAAGTATAAGACCGAAGTCCTTTACGAAACTCAGCACCGACGGATTTATTGTGAACCCGAAATGCGAGACGAATATACCGACGAAAAGAATCCATGTCACTCCGAAGGAGATGCCGAAAAACCTGATCTTCCCCAAAAGGATTCCCGATGCGATTACAATGGCGAGCAACAGTATGGAGTGAGCGACACTGTCATCAAATAGCAACTCTGTTATCCATTCCATATACAGCCTTAATTAACAAGGGCGCAAATATACGCAGAAGCCGAGAGCAATGCAAGTTTACTTGCAATTGCCGAGGCGCCCAAGTATATGCGGCGGAGCCGAATTGAGCAGAAGCCGAGAGCAATGCAAGTTTACTTGCAATTGCCGAGGCGCCCAAGTATATGCGGCGGAGTGCGCTATTTATTTTTCTCGAATACTATGCCTGCCTTGTATGCGGCCAGCAACTGCTTGAGGTCGCGTATCTGGCTTTTCAGTTCCGTACCTATGTCAGTGTCGCCTACTTTGGTGCGCTTGTTCACCGATTCGACCACTCTGGTGAGCGATTTTATATCCACTCCGTCCTTTACGGCCTTTTCTACTGACTTGAAAGGCTCATGCTGTGCGAGCAGCAGACCGTAGGAATTGTAAATCAATGTATATCCGGCAATACCCGTCTCTGACTGGTAGGCTTTTGAAAAGCCCCCGTCTATTACGAGAAGCCTGCCTCCCGCCTTTATGGGCGATTCGCCCTTTTTCGTCTTGACCGGGACGTGCCCGTTTATTATGTGGGTGTGCTCCCCTTTAAGTCCGAACTCGGCGAGAATCATTTCGCATATATCGGCCCTGTCCTTGTACTGTGAGTAGTATCCCAGTGTTTCCTTGTGGGTTTCCTTTTCGGCTATGAAGTACCTTTCAAATGTGGCCATCTTGTTCTTGTCGAACGGTGGAGCGTACGGGCCGCACCAGAGGTACCACATGAAGTCGAGGGCGTATTCCTTGAGTTTCATGTCCTTTTCCTCATAGAACGCCGTGCGGGCCAGTTCGTCTACCTTGTCGAACAGGGCTTTCCCCTTGTATTTTTTCCCGAGTACGGTGATCTCCCTGAAAGTGCCGTCTTCGTTAAGGGGCATGGAGGCGTGGAAAAGGAGATTGGAGTTCTGGACGAGGTAGAGTGACCCCTTGGAGTAGAGGCAGCGGATGTGCTTGTCCAGTTTCGCATTGCCTGTAAAGTTGGACATCAGCTTTGACACGACTTCTTTTTCTTCCTGTGTCAGCTTGTACGGATGCTGGGGGTCCACTGTAGGGAAATTGGTGTCCTTAAGCTGGTACCATTTTCCTCCCACTTCTACCGTTCCATGTTCTAAGTTTATTTTTTCCAGAAGGTTGCGGTCGGCCATGCCGAACTCTTTCCGGCGTTTTATCACCTCGCCCTCGAGCTTGAACTGTATAATGGAAATGGCCTTGTGCATCTGGGCTATGAGCGAAGCCTGTTTGGGCGTGAACTTGCCCGAAGCTGGATCTATTTTCGGAGTGAAGCAGGTACACGGGTCATCCCCGTAGGTTTCCATGGCGAAAGTCGCCAAAGGCAGCAGGTTGATTCCGTAGCCGTCCTCGAGAGTCTCCAGATTGGCGTACCGCAGGCTGATTCGTACCACATTTGCCATGCAGGGTGCGCTTCCTGCCGCCGCGCCCATCCATATTATGTCGTGGTTGCCCCACTGGAAATCGACATGATGGTAACCGCATAGCAGGTCCATTATCAGATGGGCCCCCGGCCCCCTGTCGTAAATGTCCCCGAGAACATGGAGCTGGTCAATAGTAAGTCTTTGGATTACATTTGCTATGGCACAGATGAAACTGTCTGCGGAGCCTGTGGATATTATGGTCTTGAGGATAGACGATATGTACTCGTGTTTGTTGTTGTCGCTCAGGGATTCGTGTATGAGCTCCTCGATGATGTAGGAATATTCCCCGGGAAGCGCCTTGCGGACTTTGGATCTGGTGTATTTGGAAGCGACGACCTCAAGTACCTTTACAAGGTTTACGAGCGTCACCATGTACCATTCATCCAGTTTTTTTTCTTTGCGGTGGAGAAGATTCAGTTTTCTTTCCGGATAGTAGATAAGGGCGCACAGGTCCCTTTTTTCCTGTTCCCGCAGTTGCGGGCCGAAAAGTTCGTCCACCTTGCGCTTTATTACTCCGGAAGCGTTTCTGAGCACGTGCTGGAAAGCTTCGTATTCCCCGTGGAGGTCCGTTACGAAATGTTCTGTCCCTTTGGGCAGGTTGAGAATGGCTTCCAGGTTGATGATTTCCGAACTTGCAGCCTGTATGGTCGGAAAGGATCTGGACAGCAGCTCCAGATATTTAATGTCTTTTGCCATAGGTATCTGTATTTTGGACAAAAATACGAAGAAGCCTCGGTAATTGCAAACAAGTATATGTGGACGAAGCCGGCCTGTATCTTTACTGTTTGTATAATTTGTATTTAATGTTAAATTTGCGGAGTTTAAATCGTTCAATATGTATATATCTCCAAATGCTCAGAAATTCATAGCTCTGGAAGAAAAGTACGGAGCGCATAACTATCATCCGCTGCCTGTGGTCCTCAGCAGGGGCGAAGGGATTTTCGTATGGGATGTGGACGGGAAGAGGTATTATGATTTCCTGTCCGCATATTCGGCAGTAAACCAGGGTCATTGTCATCCCAAGATAGTGAAGGCCCTGTGCGACCAGGCCCAAAGGCTCTGCCTTACTTCAAGGGCGTTTTACAACGACTGCCTCGGACCTTATGAGGAAATGGCCTGCAAGTTCTTCGGTTACGACAAGCTGCTTCCCATGAATTCCGGTGCGGAGGCTGTGGAGACGGCCCTCAAACTGGCCCGCCGTTGGGGATATGTTCGCAAAGGCATACCTGAAAATGAGGCGCTTATAATTACCTGTAGCGGGAATTTCCATGGACGTACCATTACCATAGTGTCCATCTCCACCGATCCGGACAGCTATTCGCAGTACGGACCGTTTACTCCGGGTTTCGTGACAGTGCCGTATGATGATACCGAAGCATTGAAAAAGGTCCTTGAAGAGAAAGGCGACAGGGTAGCCGCATTTCTTGCCGAGCCTATTCAGGGTGAGGCCGGGGTATATGTCCCGCATGAAGGGTATCTGAAAGAATGCTATGATCTCTGCAAAAAGCACAACGTACTTTTCATAGCGGACGAGGTGCAGACCGGCATAGGCCGTACCGGAAAGATGTTCTGCTGCGACCATGAGGGCGTACGCCCCGACATGATAACGATAGGCAAGGCGCTT
The DNA here is from genome assembly GCA_018715745.1 of Candidatus Coprenecus stercoripullorum. Taxonomy (GTDB): domain Bacteria; phylum Bacteroidota; class Bacteroidia; order Bacteroidales; family UBA932; genus Coprenecus; species Coprenecus stercoripullorum. Next base: position 8,470 of record DVLA01000068.1, on the reverse strand, counting down.
TCCGGCGGGGTGCTTCCGATTTCAGCCGTTCTGGCGGACGACGATATAATGCTTACGATAAAGCCGGGAGAGCACGGCTCCACGTTCGGAGGTTTCCCTTTGGCCGCCAAGGTGGCTGTGGCCGCACTGGAGGTAATCAGGGACGAGCATCTTATGGAAAATGCAGAACGTCTCGGCAGGATATTCCGGGAGGAGATGGCAAAGATAAGGTCGCCGTTCTTCAAGTCGGTAAGGGGAAAGGGGCTTCTCAATGCGGTGATAACCGAGCCTCAGAACGGAATAGAGGCCTGGGACATCTGTCTGGCCATGGCGGAAAAGGGACTTATTGCCAAACCTACGCACAGGCACATAATCCGTTTTGCCCCTCCTCTTATCATAAATGAGGAACAGCTTAGGGATGCCATTTCCATCATAAGGGAAGTATTCGAGACTTTGGGAAAATAATCGCGGTCATGCAGACGACTTCAAGGGTTTTCATGGTAAAGCCGGTGAAATTCGGTTTCAACCATCAGACGGCAGCCAACAACGCTTTCCAGCAGCGCGGGTTCAGCGATAACGTTCAGGAAAATGTTTTGCGTGAGTTCACTTCCTATACTTCGCTGTTGCGGGCGAACGGAGTGGATGTGGTAATCGCGGAGGACACGGAGTCCCCGCATACTCCGGATTCCATTTTCCCCAACAACTGGTTTTCCACCCATGAGGACGGAACGCTTGTCCTTTATCCCATGTATGCGCGTAACCGCAGGGAAGAGAGAAAGGCGCAGTTTCTGGAGATTATAAGGAAGAATTTCGAAGTCAGGAGGGTGGTGGACCTGACCTGGTGGGAAAATGAAAACCTTTTTCTCGAAAGTACGGGAAGCATGATCCTTGACAGGGAAAACAGAATTGTTTACGCATGCAGGTCCGTCCGCACCTCTGACGAGGTGCTGGCGGACTTCTGCAAACAGATGGGTTATGCGCCGGTGGTATTCGACGCTTCCGACAGGGACGGTACGGCCGTCTACCACACCAATGTGATGATGAGTGTCGGGACCGATTACGCTATCCTTTGTACGGATGCCATAAGTGATGTGCAGTCCCGTGAAAAAGTCATTGATACTTTGAAATCTACGGGAAAGAAGGTGATGGCGCTGACTTTTGACCAGTTGCACGACTTCGCCGGCAATATGCTGGAACTCCGCAACAATGCCGGCCAGAAGCTGCTGGTTATGTCCGCAACCGCCCGGAAGAGCCTTACGCCTGAGCAGAATAAAGAACTGTCAGCGCATTACAGGCTGCTTTCTCCCCAGTTGGATTATATCGAGAAAAACGGAGGGGGCTCCGCCCGCTGTATGCTGGCGGAGCTGTTTTAGGCTACTCCGCAGTACTTTTTTCGCAATAGAAGATAGTCGGGGCGTATATCCAGTACTCCTCGGTCTGGTCGTAGTTGTACATGCTCATTATATAGAATTCGGGATAGCGGAAGCACATCCTGCCGTTTTCATCCGTAAACACGTCTATGCGCAGGTCGCGCGGATCGCTTTCGATAGCCCTGTCGTCCACCTGCATGTAGCCTTCTGCGGCGTTGTACTCATATTCTCCGTCTACATACAGGGCCGAGAAACCCAATTCAAGCCCCCAGTCGAACGACACCCTGCTTCCGTCCACTGTGAATGTACCTGCAAGGCCAATATCTTCATAGAGCTTGTCCGCAAAATCCTCGGCCGTGCCCTCGGCCCCGTTGGCCGGGTCGGCATTCCAGTCGCGGGCATACTGTTCGCAATATTCCCGTACCGTTATTATAATGTAATTGCCGTTTTCATCGTGTGCGTATCCGTCTTCGGATTCGTCATCCATCAGATAGCAGGAACTTTCCCCGTTGTCCAAGTCCCATCTGTCTCCGATGACTTTCCATACCCCTATGATGTCTTCCGGAGCAGGATATGAAACTACCCGGCCTTCCTGCCTTATATTTATGGTGTCACTGCATACCGCGCCGTATTCTATGGTAATCATTCCCTCTCTCGCCTCTTCCGAAGTGTTGGCGGGGATACTGAAATTGATTGTCCCCATGTTTTCCCAGTCGAGATTCTCTATCCATTCTTCGGAGGCGTTAACGGAATATTCCGTACCTTCGACGGGGTTTTCCACTTCCCACTGTACGGTGAAGTTGCCTCCGTCGGCATCGGCCGTAATCTCGTCTTCGGACAACAGTATCACGGTTTCAGGCGTTTCTCCGTTATCGGGATTCTCTCCATTGTCAGGCTTGCTGCAAGAAAATGCGAGGGCAGCGGCCGCAGTCAGTAAAAATAGATTATAAAGCTGTTTCATTTTTTTATTGTTTGGTTTGGAGAGCCAAAATTATACATCTTAGGCCAATGCGCAATGCCGACAGTGTATACAGGCGTGCCACCGCGGCTTTTGCCGATATATACATAGTTTCTACGCAAGGCCGGCGAGGCATATAATTATCAAAATGTTGCTTAAAGTTTTGAAAAAATGTTTAACTTTGCAGCCCGTTTATATTGACGGTATTGTATAAAGTAAAGATTAACAATTATTTATGCCAACAATTCAACAGTTAGTTCGCAAAGGGCGCGAGGTTATTGTGGAGAAAAGCAAATCCCGCGCGTTGGATGCTTGTCCTCAGAAGAGGGGGGTATGCGTGCGTGTCTACACCACCACACCCAAAAAGCCAAACTCGGCTATGCGTAAGGTAGCGCGTGTAAGGCTTACGAATCAGAAAGAGGTCAATGCTTACATTCCCGGCGAAGGGCACAATCTCCAGGAGCACTCGATTGTTCTTGTGCGCGGAGGCCGTGTAAAGGACCTTCCCGGTGTACGTTACCACATCCTTAGGGGCGCTTTGGACACGGCTGGCGTGGAAGGGCGTCTTCAGAGCCGTTCTCTCTACGGAGCCAAGAGACCCAAAAAGACAGCCGCTAAGAAGTAATTAACAACAATTTTTAAAATCAAATCAAATGAGAAAATCGAAGCCTAAAAAGAGGATTCTACTTCCTGACCCCAAGTATCATGAAGTGCTTGTTACACAGTTTGTGAACAATCTTATGCTACAGGGAAAGAAGAGTATCGCGTATTCAATTTTTTACGATGCCATCGACATGGTAGGCGAGAAGATGAAAGATTCTGACAAGGCTCCTCTCGACATTTGGAAAAAAGCGCTGGAAAACATCACCCCGCAGGTAGAAGTCAAGTCCCGCAGGGTCGGTGGTGCGAACTTCCAGGTACCGACTGAGGTGCGTCCGGAAAGAAAAGTCTCCCTCGCAATAAAGAACATGATACTTTTTGCCCGTAAACGTTCCGGTCACTCCATGTCGGAAAAGTTGGCCGCTGAAATTCAAGCAGCATATAATTGCGAAGGCGCAGCATACAAGAGAAAAGAGGATATGCATAAGATGGCCGAAGCAAACAAGGCATTTGCGCATTTCAGATTTTAGTTTACGATAATTAATGGCAAGGGATTTAAAATATACCAGGAATATCGGGATAATGGCCCATATCGACGCGGGAAAGACAACCACGTCGGAGAGGATTCTGTACTATACCGGCAAGACCCATAAGATCGGTGAAGTGCATGACGGGGCGGCTACCATGGACTGGATGGTCCAGGAGCAGGAAAGGGGCATCACCATTACGTCGGCGGCCACTACGGCTTTCTGGCGTTATAACGGTGAGACCTATCAGATTAACCTGATAGATACTCCGGGCCACGTGGATTTCACCGTAGAGGTCGAAAGGTCCTTGCGCGTACTTGACGGAACGGTTGCTACCTTCTGCGCCGTAGGGCGTGTCCAGCCCCAATCCGAAACGGTATGGCGTCAGGCCGACAAGTACAGGGTTCCCAAGATAGCTTATGTAAACAAGATGGACCGCGTGGGCGCGGATTTCTTCGCGGTAGTGGAGGAAATACACGACAAGTTGGGCGCCAACGCACTGCCCATATGCATACCTATCGGGTCCGAGGACAAGTTTGCCGGGATAGTGGACCTTATATCCCGCAAGGCCATTTATTATGATCAGGACAGCAAGGAACTGGTGAACTACGAAATAAAGGATGTACCGGATTCCATGAAGGAAGAGGTGGAGGAATGGCGTTCCAGGCTGCTCGAGGCAGTAGCCGAGTACGACGACCGTATTCTCCAGAAATTCTTCGACGATCCTGATACCATAACGGAAGAGGAGATAATCTCGGCTATCAGGAAAGCCACGATAGACATGGCCATAGTGCCTGCCTGCTGCGGCTCTTCCTTCAAGAACAAGGGGGTACAGTTCCTTCTTGATGCCGTGATGAGGTACCTTCCCTCTCCGCTCGATGTTCCGGAAGTGGAAGGTGTAAATCCCGAAAATGACAAGAAAGAGGAAAGGAAGCCTGCGGCAGGCGATCCTTTCTGCGCACTCGTTTTCAAGATTGCCACAGATCCTTTCGTAGGAAGGCTGGCATTCCTGAGGGCGTATTCAGGCAAGCTGGATGCGGGTTCTTACGTGCTCAACACCCGTTCGGGCAAGAAGGAGCGTGTCGCCCGCCTGTACCAGATGCATTCCAACAAGCAGAACCCGATAGATTCCGTCGAAGCGGGAGACATCTGCGCGGCTGTAGGTTTCAAGGATCTCCGTACAGGGGATACGATATGTGACGAGAATCATCCTATCGTTCTTGAATCCATTACCTTCCCCGATCCAGTGATCGGTCTGGCGGTAGAGCCGAAGACGCAGAAGGATCTGGACAAACTCGGCATAGCTTTAGGCAAATTGTCCGAAGAGGATCCTACATTCACCGTGCGTACCGACCATGAGACAGGCCAGACCGTGATAAGCGGGATGGGCGAGCTTCACCTTGAGATTATCGTCGACCGGCTCAAACGCGAGTTCGGAGTGGAAATCAACCAGGGTGCTCCTCAGGTCAATTACAAGGAAGCGGTCCGCTCGACAGTCCAGCACCGCGAAGTCTTCAAGAAGCAGACGGGTGGTAAAGGCAAGTTCGCCGACATCATCGTCGAAATCGGCCCTGCCGATGAAGGCGTTACCGGCCTGCAGTTTGTCGACCAGGTCAAGGGCGGGAATGTCCCGAGAGAGTTCATACCTGCAGTGGAGAAAGGTTTCAAGTCGGCCATGGCCAACGGCACTTTGGCCGGTTTCGAGGTGCCTTCGCTGAAAGTCACCCTTCTGGACGGTTCGTTCCACCCTGTGGATTCGGATGCGCTCTCATTCGAGATATGCGCCCGCATGGCATTCAGGCACGCAATGCCCAAGGCCAATCCGGTTCTGCTCGAGCCCATCATGTCCCTGGAAGTAGTTACTCCAGAAGAATACATGGGTGATGTAATAGGCGACCTGAACAAGCGCAGAGGACAGATTACCAACATGGACTCCAAGGCCAACGCCAGGATTGTCAAGGCCAAGGTCCCTCTTTCCGAGCAGTTCGGATACGTTACCATACTGCGTACGATTACATCCGGGCGTGCTACGAGTACGATGGAATTCTCGCATTATGCCGAACTTCCTGCAAACCTTGCAAAAGAAGTTATAGAAAAAGCGGGGGGAGCGAGACATTTGAGCGAGGATGATGAATAAAACGAATAAAACATTTTACAATGAGCCAAAGAATAAGAATTAAATTAAAATCATACGACCATGCCCTTGTGGACAAGTCCGCAGACAAGATCGTGAAGACAGTGAAGGCGACAGGTGCTGTAGTAAACGGGCCGATTCCCCTTCCTACCAACAAGAAGATATTTACAGTCAACCGCTCGACCTTCGTGAACAAGAAGTCCCGCGAGCAGTTCGAACTTAACTCATTCCGCCGTCTGCTGGATATATACAGCTCGACCCCGAGCACAGTGGATGCCCTTATGAAACTTGAGCTGCCCAGCGGCGTGGAAGTTGAGATAAAAGTTTGACAATTGAAAAAAATATCTATCTTTGCAGTCCGTAATCACACGAGATTTCTGATTCAAAGATAGTGATTAGGATCCGTAGCTCAGTCGGTTAGTAGCACCTGACTCATAATCAGGGGGTCACTGGTTCAAGCCCAGTCGGATCCACAAGTTTTTCAAGGGACGCCGGAGAGGATGTCCCTTTTTTATTATAACCTGACTTGCTATGGGACGGCGTGTTTTATTGGCCTGTGCATTCTTTCTGATTTCGATACAGTCCTTTTCCAGTACGGGAGGAAACCTGAACGTTTCTTCCTCGGATGAGTTTGCCATGTGGGGCAATGTCAGGATAAACAAGCATATTTTTAGCGGGCTGTCCCTATCTCTGAACGGTGAGATGCGTTCCAAGGACAATATGGACGACATATCTCTCTGGTGGATCAATCCTGAAATCACTTTCCGCTTCAACGACTATTTCAATGTGGAAGGCGGATACCGTTACGCCGGAGTGAACCGCGATGACGGCTACGAGAGTGCGCACAGGTGGTATGTCGGAGGGACGGCGGGAATAAGTTTCGGGCCGGCCTACCTTTTTCTGCGGGAGATGTTCGAGCAGATAGTGTATGAAAGCAGCACCGTATCTTATTTGCGCAGCCGTCTCAGGCTCGAGCTGCGGTTCGATGATTTTTTACTTACGCCTTTTGCGAGCGTGGAGAATTTCCTTTACCTGTCAGGGGAAAGGGGCGGGCGCACCGGCATAATGCGATATACGGGGGGCGTCAGGATACGGGTATCGTCCTCCAATTCGTTCAACGTGTACTACAGGTACCAGCGCAGTTATTCGGCTTCTCTCGGGGAACATATTCTCGGCATGGGTTATACGTTCTCATTCTGATACGGGTCCCGTTTATACCGGTGTTGCTGTGCGCATATGCTTGTGCGCCTCGGTAATTGCAAGTAAACTTGCATTACTCTCGGCTTCTTCCTATCTTTGGAAGATATTTAATTCTTCTGATATGAAAAATGCGATTTTCAATTTTCCGTTACCGGCAAACGAACCGGTGAAATCTTATCTTAAAGGCAGTCCCGAAAGAACGGCCCTCGAGGCCGAGCTGGACAGGCAGGGCAATATGACCCTTGATATTCCCTTGATTATAGGTGGCAAGGAAGTAAGGACGGGCAATACCGGAAAGGTGGTTATGCCGCACAACCATGCACATGTGCTGGCTACATATCATAAGGCCGGCCCTGAAGAGGTAAGGATGGCCATAAAGGCGGCCATGGATGCGCATGAAGAGTGGGCTGAACTGGATTGGACGGTAAGGGCATCCATAATATTGAAAGTTGCCGAACTTCTTGCCGGCAAGTACCGCGCAGTCATAAATGCCGCGTGCATGCTCGGGCAGAGCAAGAACTTCTATCAGGCGGAAATAGACTCGGCTTGCGAGACAATAGATTTTCTGAGATATAATGCCGCTTTTGCATCCAAGATATACAATATCCAGCCCAAGAGCGCTCCCAACCAGATTAACAGTGTAGAATACAGGCCTCTCGAAGGCTTCGTATTCGCCTTGACGCCGTTCAATTTCACGTCAATAGCCTCCAACCTGTCCATGACACCCGTGCTTATGGGCAATACCGTGGTATGGAAACCTTCTACGACGGCGATACTCTCCAACTATTACCTCATGAAGATTTATGAGGAGGCAGGTGTACCCGCAGGTGTGGTGAACTTCATTCCGGGCAGCGGTGCTGTTATCGGCAAAGAGATATTCGCTTCAAAAGACCTTGCAGGAGTCCATTTTACAGGTTCGAGCGCCACGTTCAACACCCTTTGGAAGCAGGTAGGGGAGAATATCGGGAACTACAGGTCGTATCCCAGGCTTGTAGGCGAGACAGGGGGCAAGGATTTCATATTCGTGCATCCTTCGGCCGTAGCGGCTGAAGTAGGTACTGCCGCCTATTGCGGGGCATTCGAGTATCAGGGACAGAAATGTTCCGCAGCTTCGCGCATGTATGTACCCGAGTCCTTGTGGCCCGCCGTGCTGCAGAGGATGAAGGAGATTGCATCCCAGGTCAGGATGGGTGACGTCTGCGACCCTTCAAATTTCGTAAATGCGGTGATAGACGAGGCTTCATTTGACAACATCGCTTCGTATATCGAGTATGCCCGCAAGTCGGACAAGGCGGAAATAGTGCTTGGAGGCGGATATGACAAATCCGTCGGATATTTCGTGGAGCCTACCGTCATAGTTACGACGGACCCTCACTTCAAGTCGATGGAAGAGGAAATATTCGGGCCGGTCATTACAGTGTACGTATATAAGGATGCCGATCTTGACAAGGCTCTCGAACTGTGCGATACGACCTCACCCTACGGGCTTACCGGCGCTATTTTCGGCCGTGACCGTCTCGCCCTCGAGAAGATGTCGAGAAAGTTGAAATATGCGGCCGGCAACTTCTATATCAACGATAAGCCGACCGGTGCGGTTGTCGGGATGCAGCCTTTCGGCGGGGCCAGGGCTTCTGGAACCAACGACAAGGCGGGCGGAGAGTTCAACCTGATCCGCTGGATACTGCCCCGCGCGGTAAAAGAG
>DVLA01000067.1 GCA_018715745.1 Candidatus Coprenecus stercoripullorum | reverse complement strand
AGAGACAGGTTCTATATAGCACTGCTTGCAATAACGGTTGGTTTCATGCTGTTCCTTACGGGATTCCTCGGAGAGCTTGTTTCGAGGAACAGCTCTACACGCAACGAATATAAAATAAAAGGCACGACCGGGGACTGACCGCGGCCGCGCCATGTCATTCTGCCTGCCTGTCCTACTTCCCAGCCGGACGCTGCTGAGTATCCGCCGGTTGCGCCGCCGGTTTGCCGGGATGGAACACCTCGTCCACGAACTTGTTGTACATTTCCTTGTTTATCATGTTGCAAGTCCCGTTGAGGTTGGCACCGACCTCTATTCCAAGCCTGGTACACTTCAGCATTCCGGCCATAGATGACTTCGCCTTAAGGTTGAGGATCTCTTCCACATAAAGTTCTCCCTCGAGATTCCCCCATATATCACAACTCTGGCAGAAAATCTTGCCTTTGATCTTGGATGATTCTCCGACGACAAGTTTTCCCTTTGTATGGAGATTACCGTCGAAATTGCCGTCAATCCTTATATCCGACGAAGAGATTATGACTCCCGTAATGGTAGTGCCCTTTGCTATCCTGCAAATATCGTTAACCTGAGGAACTGATTCCGTTTTTGACATATACTGAAACTTTTAAATTTAACAATCGATTACGTTTTCCTATGCATGCACAGATGAACCGTGCGAAGCCTCAGCGGCCTCCATTATCGCCTCGCTCATCGTCGGATGGGGATACACCGACTGAATGATGTCGGATGCCTTCATACCCATGTTGCGGCCTACCACTATGCCCGATATCATCTCAGTCACATTTGCACCCACAAGATGGGCCCCGAGCACTTTGTCCGTAGCGCTGTCCACTATGAGCTTCACGAAGCCGTCCTTCTCCCCGGCCGCCACAGCCTTACCGGATGCAAGGAAAAAGAACTTGCCGACCTTGTAGTCTATACCCCTTTCCTTTGCTGCTCTTTCCGTCAGTCCGACAGAAGCCACCTCCGGAGAGATATAGGTACATCCCGGTATATTGCCATAATCCAGCGGAAGCACGTCCCTGCCTGCTATCTTCTCAACACAGCGCACCGCCTCGGCCGATGCGACATGGGCAAGGGCCTGCGTAGGGATAATGTCACCAATGGCATAGACGCCTTCCACATTCGTCCTGTAATACTCGTCTACCTTTACCTTGCCGCGGACCATCTCTATCCCGAGTTTCTCGATGCCCATAAAATCGGTATTGGGTATTACACCCACGGCTGAAAGCACTTTCCCGGCTTCCACCGTTTCGAGCCCCTTTTTGGTCTCAACCGTCAGTCTGCAGACATCTCCAGCCGTATCGATGGACTTGACCTGGGCGGAAACCATGACTTTCATTCCCATCTTCCTGAAGGAACGGCTTATTTGCGCCGACACGTCATCATCCTCCAGTGGCAGCACCCTGTCCATATACTCTATAAGGGTCACATCCACGCCCAACAGACGATAGAAATATGCAAACTCGCTCCCTATCGCCCCGGAGCCTATGACGGCCATGGAAGAAGGCAGGGTGTCGGGAATCAGGGCCTGCCTGTAGGAAATTATCTTTTCCCCGTCTATAGGGGCGAACGGCAGGGAATTCGGCCTGGAGCCCATGGCAAGGATTATATGCCGGGCGGAATATGCTGTTCTCTGCCCGGTTTCGATATCGGTTACCGTCACCTCGTCCTTCGCCGTCAGCATGGCCTCTCCGCGTATTACCGTCACTTTGTTCTTTTTCAAAAGGAAATCCACACCTTTGGACATCTGCGCAGCCACTGCCCTGCTGCGATCCACCATTTTTACAATATCGGCTTCCACAACCCCGTTTACGGTAAAGCCGTACTCGGATGCATGCAGTGCGTAACCATATGCCTGGGCGCTTTTCAAAAGGGCCTTGGTGGGAATACATCCCCAATTAAGGCAGATCCCGCCTATCTCAGAGCGTTCCACAACGGCCACGGACATACCGAGCTGGGCCGCCCTTATCGAGGCCACATATCCGCCAGGTCCTGAACCGATGACGATAATATCGAATTTTTCCATACTTTATTTTGTTTACAATTTACATTACAATGATCATGAAGCATCCCTGCCGTGACAGTGCTTGTACTTCTTGCCGGAACCGCACGGACAGGGGTCGTTGCGCCCTACCTTTTTTTCGACCCTTACGGGCATATTGCTCTTCTGTTCACCTGAATTTGTCACAAGATCCGTTCTCGAGGTACGCATCCCGCTCATGTCCGTATGGTGCCTTCCGGCTTCGCTTACCGCCTGTTCCTGCGGCTGCCTGTTGCCGGGACGCAACGGTATATGCGCCCTCAGCAGGAAAGTAATGACTTCCTTGCTTATCTTTTCGATAACGGACTTGAAGAGATTGAAGCTCTCGAACTTGTATACCAACAGGGGATCCTTCTGCTCATAAGTAGCATTCTGCACGGACTGTTTCAGATCGTCCATGTCCCTTAGATGCTCTTTCCAGCACTCGTCTATCATAAGGAGGGTTATGGTCTTGCTCACGGCTTTCGCCAGTTCGCGGCCGTTGCTCTCGTATGCCTTTTTCAGGTTTACTATCACCTGCATGACCTTCGTGCCGTCCCCTATCGGGAAAGCCACGTTTTCATACGTTGCGCCCTGGCGCTCGTACACTCCCTTGAGCAAGGGCCATGCCTGGGCCACAAGCGCCTCGCTGCGACGTTCATATTCGGTACGGACCGTATCGTTGAGCCTTGCCGCTATATCTTCTTTCGATGCGTCATTATAGAATTTCTCATCCATGCCTGGTTCGATGGACAATGAACGCATAACCTCCATACGGAAGTCCTCATATCCGACCCCGTCCGAAGAGTCAGCAAGAATTTCGCAATAGTCGCCGATCATATTCATGACATCCACCTCTATACGTTCGCCGTACAAGGCGTTCCTGCGCTTGTTGTATATCACCTCACGTTGTGAATTCATGACATCGTCATATTCGAGAAGCCTCTTTCTTATGCCGAAATTGTTCTCCTCCACTTTACGCTGGGCTCGTTCGATGGACTTGGAAAGCATGGGGTGCTGGAGCACCTCTCCCTTTTCTATTCCCATCCTGTCGACTATGGAGGCGATCCTGTCCGAACCGAAAAGCCTCAGGAGGTCGTCTTCCAGTGATACGTAGAAAGCCGAAGACCCCGGGTCTCCCTGACGTCCGGCCCTGCCTCGCAACTGCCTGTCCACACGCCGGCTGTCATGCCTTTCAGTCCCTATTATAGCCAGACCTCCGGCCTCCTTTACCCCCGGGCCAAGTTTTATATCGGTACCTCGTCCGGCCATGTTGGTGGCGATAGTGACGGTGCCGGCCTGCCCGGCATGTGCCACTATTTCGGCCTCCCTTGCATGCTGTTTGGCATTCAACACGTTATGCTTAATGCCCCTCAATTTGAGCATTCTGCTCAGCAATTCCGATATTTCCACCGAAGTAGTACCTACCAGAACCGGGCGGCCGGCGCCTGTGAGATCCACTATCCTTTGGATTACCGCATCGTATTTTTCTTTCTTCGTCCTGTATATCAAATCGTTCTCATCCACCCTGATTACAGGCCGGTTAGTAGGTATAACCACTACGTCCAGCTTATAGATGGACCAGAATTCGCCGGCCTCGGTCTCGGCCGTACCCGTCATCCCGGCCAGCTTGTGGTACATCCTGAAATAATTCTGCAGCGTAATCGTGGCGAACGTCTGCGTGGCCGCTTCCACCTTGACATTTTCCTTGGCCTCGATAGCCTGGTGCAGCCCGTCGGAATAGCGGCGGCCTTCGAGTATACGTCCGGTCTGTTCATCCACGATTTTTATCTTGTTGTCCATGACAACATACTCGACATCTTTCTCAAACATCGCATATGCCTTGAGAAGCTGGCTTACGGTATGCACGCGCTCGGCCTTCAAGGCATAGTCCGTCATCAGGGCGTCCTTTCTCGCCTGCTTTTCATCCGGGGCGAGCCCGAGTTTCTCAAGTTCGGATATTTCTGATCCTATATCCGGCAATATGAAGAATTTGTCATCGGAGACAAGTCCGGCCATAAGGTCATTGCCCTTATCCGTCATCTCGACGCTCTTGTTCTGTTCATCGATAACAAAATACAGGTCATCCGTTATCAGGTGCATCTGCTTGTTGTTATCCTGCATGTAAAAGTTCTCGGTCTTGTTTAGCGTCTGCTTGATTCCAGGCTCCGAAAGGAATTTTATAAGAGGATTGTACTTGGGGAGTCCCTTGTGGGCCCTGAGCAGCAATTTGGCCCCCTCTTCCTCCTTGCCTTCGGAAAGAAGCCGCTTGGCATCGACAAGAAGCCTGCTTACCAACTGCTTCTGAGCGTTATATATCTTTTCCACATAAGGTTTGTACTCGGCGAACTGCTGGTCGTCCCCCTTCGGCACCGGACCGGATATGATAAGCGGGGTCCTGGCGTCATCGATAAGCACGGAATCCACCTCGTCGACAATGGCGTAATGATGTTTCTTCTGCACAAGGTCGTTGGAGTTTATCGCCATATTGTCCCTAAGGTAGTCGAAGCCGAACTCATTGTTGGTACCGAAAGTAATATCGGCCCGGTAGGCCTTCCTGCGCCCTTCCGTATTCGGGTCGTGCTTGTCTATGCAGTCCACCCTCAGGCCGTGGAACTGGTAGAGGGGTCCCATCCATTCCGAATCTCGTTTGGAAAGATAGTCATTGACAGTCACCACATGAACCCCTTTTCCGGCCAATGCGTTCAGAAAGACCGGAAGCGTGGCCACAAGGGTCTTGCCCTCTCCCGTGGCCATCTCGGCTATTTTACCCTGGTGAAGGACTATCCCGCCTATGAGTTGGACATCGTAATGCACCATGTCCCATACCATAGGGTTCCCGCCGGCCGTCCACGTATTGCTCCAGATCGCCTTGTCCCCGTCGATTCTCACATAACCGTGGGTCGCACTGAACTCCCTGTCCATGTCGGTAGCCGTTACGGTAATGGCGGAATTTTCCTTGAACCTGCGGGCTGTGGATTTCATCACGGCAAATGCCTCCGGCAGAATCTCGTTGAGGACTTCCTCTATCTTTTCGTCAATTTTCTTGGTAAGTTTGTCAACCTCGGTAGCAAGCTGTTCCTTCTTTTCCACCGCGATATCCGGATCCTCAAGCTGCTGCCTGAGGGACTTCTTCAAATTTTCATCCTCGGCTATCCTGTCCCTTATCACTCCCTTGAGCCTTTCGGACTCAGCCCTGAGACCGTCGTCAGTCAGCCGGTCAATCTTCTCATAGGCTGCAAGCACCCTGTCGAGAATGGGCTTGATCTGCTTCATATCGCGTTCGGCCTTTGAGCCGAACATTTTCTTCAATAGACTGCTAAATGATGCCATACAATCGTTTTTTGAACAACCTACAAAGATAAGGCATTCTTTTTAATAAGCAAAAAGGGACCGGCGATGCCGCCAGTCCCTCAACATGTCTCTCTATTTAATCTGTACGGTCAGCCTACGCCGGTGAAATGGCCCCGTTAGGGCATGCATCCACACATGTACCGCAGTCGGCGCATACGTCCGGGTCAATTTTATAAACATCTCCTGACGAAATAGCTCCGAGCGGGCATTCGTCTATGCATGAGCCGCAAGCCACGCACAAATCTGGATCAATCTTATGTGCCATAGTTACAATTAATATTTAGTGAATTATCCGGCAAATATACATGATTCCGCCTTTCCTTCCAAAAAAAATACGACTCGGGCTGTCTTTGGGAAACGATTTTAAAATTCTTCAGTATCTTTGTTTCGACAAATGGCCAATAAAAAATGAAGACACCTGTAATCAAAGCCGCCGCAATGGTATTGTCGGCTCTGCTGGTAATGCGCGGCTTACCGGCATCGGCCCAGAACGAGTTCGGGGGAATCGTAAGATTCGACAAGCTGGTGCATGATTTCGGAGACATACTGATAACCTCCGGTTCCCACGAATGCACATTCACCGTGACAAATATAGGGAACTCTCCGATTGCCATAAACCGTGTCATATCCTCATGCGGATGCACCGAACCCGAATGGACGAAAATGCCGATAATGCCGGGGGAAAATGGACATATAGCCGTAACATTCAAAAACGACCAGGGTCCGTACCCGTTCGACAAATCCATAACGGTCTACGTATCAGGACTCCCGCGGCCAGTCATACTTAAAGTCAGGGGGATTGTCCATGAAAGGAAGAAAAGCATAGGCGAGCTGTTCCCTGTACATTACGGCCCCATAGGCCTGCACAGGCCGATAGAGAAAATCAAGAGCATAGACCAGGGATTAGCCGTTACGACCGAGTTTGAAATGGCCAACATATCCGGGAAAAATCTCGGAATAAGTTTCTGCAACATCACTCCCGGCATGAGCATCTCCATATCTCCCAACCCCATACCTGCATCAGGCAAATCGAAAGTAACCTGCACGGTAGATACCAGAAAGACAGACGGGGAAAAATGGGGCAGGACACGTTTCAGTGCCTCGGTCACGGCCGGGGGCAAGGAATACCGGGATGCCATAACAGTAGAAACAGTCATCAGAGACAATTTTTCCGAACTCAGCGAATCGGAAAAACGTATAGGCGCGCTTCCGCAGTTCACTTCATCATCCTGCGACCTCGGAGTTACGGAAGAAGGTAAAGAATACATGGTCACATTCAATTACAGGAACATAGGAAAGTCGGAACTGATAATATACAAGGTAGACCCGACATCGGGAATCATAGAGGGCAAAGCGGAATTTTCCGGAAAGACCCCGCCGGGCGGGGAAGGGTCCGTCACATATACCATGATACCCGAAAACCTTGAAGAGGGCGAAGAAGGGATAGGGATAATCACGCTTATCACCAACTCCCCGTCAAGGCCTGTAATAAACTTGTTCGTAACATATACACAGCATAATGACAGATGAAAACAAGCGACAGACACAACGGTGACATTTTCGGGGAATACAAACCCTCCGAGACGGCTTTGAACGTAAATGACGGAGTAGAACAGCCGCCGGTTGTCAATCCCTATATATCAGGTATCATCAAAAAGAAAAAAGGTTCCATGAGCGTTGACGCCTACATGGACGGCATAGTCTCCGGCGACAGGGTAATACTCAGCAAGGCCATCACATTAGTGGAAAGTTCTCTCCCGGAAGACAGGGAAATTGCCGGACAGCTCATATTAAAATGCCTTGAGTATTCAAAGCGCATGGAATCCAAACGAATAGGCATAACCGGAGTTCCCGGGGCAGGGAAAAGCACATTTATAGAGGCTTTCGGGAATCTGGTTACAGAAAAGGGGCACAATGTAGCCGTACTCGCAATCGACCCGAGCAGTGAGCGGAGCAAAGGCAGCATTCTCGGAGACAAAACCAGGATGGAGACGCTCTGCAACAATCCCAAAGCCTTTATAAGGCCAAGCCCCAGCGCAGGGTCTCTCGGAGGGGTAGCCCGCAAGACAAGGGAAACCATCCTGCTGTGCGAGGCCGCCGGATTCGATGTCATATTCATTGAGACTGTCGGCGTAGGCCAGTCCGAAACGGCTGTCCATTCCATGAGCGACTTTTTCCTGCTTCTTATGATTTCAGGTGCCGGGGACGACCTGCAGGGCATAAAGAGAGGCATAATGGAGATGTCCGACATGATAGCAATCAACAAGGCGGACGGGAACAACATAGACAAGGCCAATATGGCCCGCGCACTGTACTCAAACGCATTGCACCTTTTCCCTCCCACAGGGTCAGGCTGGACGCCTGTCGCCATTACCATATCCTCCATAGAAAAGACCGGCCTCGAGGAGACATACGGCAAAATAGAAGAATATTTCAGGCTCATAATCTCCAACGGCTACTATATGCAGCGCAGGCGGGAACAGGACAGGTACTGGATGTACGAGAGCATAGACAATTCGCTCAAGGAAATGTTCTACGAAAACGAGACCGTAAAAAAACTGATACCGGAATATGAGGCCGCCGTGCTCGAAGGCAAGATAGACTCGTTTTCCGCCGCATCGGAACTGCTTGACAAATACAGGAGATGAGCTGGCATCAGATATGGGACATACTGTCCAACAGCTGCCTTATCACAGGCCTGGTCCTGGTAATGATGCTCATGATAGAATATATCAATGTAAGCACTTCCGGAAAATGGTTCGCCAGGCTTGGGAAGCATAAGGCAGGTCAGGTCCTGCTCGGTTCCCTGCTCGGCCTGATACCTGGCTGCATAGGGGGATTCGCATCGGTCTCCCTGTATTCACACGGGCTTATAAGTATCGGGGCGCTGGTAGCCACCATGATTGCTTCCTCAGGGGACGAAGCGTTCATGATGCTTGCAATCATACCCCGGTACGCATTTATCCTGTTCGGGGTCCTGCTCGTGCTGTCCTTTATTTGCGGTCTTCTCACGGACCTCATATATAAGGGCAGACCCGCAGTGTCAGCCTGCTTGACCGGTTTTGACATCCATGGGGAAATGGCCGGGAAATTCCCCTCCATGTTCAGGCTGTCTTCCTACAGGGTTTCAGGAAAGTTCCGGAAAGAGAGGATTATAACAGTTGTCCTGCTCGGTGCGTTCATCGCAGCGGTCTTCTCGGGCATACTCGGCCACGAACATGCCGGCAACGAAATGCAGCCGGCAGGCAGCACGCTGAACCTGAACATCCTGGATGAAAAATGGCTGAATATCATTTTCGCCGTCCTCAGTATCTTCGTCCTGCTTCGTACACTGACAGCGCCGGAGCACTTCATAAAGGAGCATATCTGGAACCACATCATAAAAAAACATGCCCTGAGTATCTTTCTCTGGACGACAGGCGCACTTGCCGTAATAGGCATAGGGCTACAGTATATACACATAGAAGAATGGCTTAAAGACAACACTTTCTATCTGATTTTGCTGGCGGCGCTCGTAGGGCTTATTCCGGAGTCAGGCCCGCACTTTATCTTCATAACCCTGTTTGCCAGCGGAGCAGTCCCCTTTTCCGTGCTGCTTGCCAGTTCGATGTCGCAGGACGGGCATACTTCCCTGCCGCTTCTGGCCGAAGACAAAAAAAGCTTCGTGATGGCAAAACTGATAAATGCGGCTTTTGCCATCACGATAGGCTCTGTTGCTATGCTGCTGGGTTTCTGACCCTGCTACTCCCCGTTCATGGATATGAGAAACTCCTCGTTGTTGATTGTACCCTCGAGACGTTTCTTCATAAACTCCATGGCCTCGACGCTGGTCATGTCCGCCAGATAATTGCGGAGTATCCACAGCCTGTTGATCTTTTCCTTTTCCAACAGCAGGTCATCCCTCCTGGTACTGCTCATCGTCACATCGACAGCAGGGAAGATGCGTTTATTGGACAACTTGCGGTCCAACTGCAGTTCCATGTTGCCGGTGCCCTTGAATTCCTCGAATATTACGTCATCCATCTTGGAACCGGTTTCAGTCAGGGCCGTAGCCAGAATCGTAAGCGATCCCCCGTTCTCGATATTCCTTGCCGCCCCGAAAAAGCGTTTTGGCCTGTGCAGGGC
>DVLA01000066.1 GCA_018715745.1 Candidatus Coprenecus stercoripullorum | reverse complement strand
CTTCCAGGAGAATGGCGGCAGCATGATCATGATCGCCAAGGGCAACCGCAGCCAGCAGGTGACCGACGCCTGCAAGAAGCACGGCGGCTTCTACCTCGGCAGCATCGGCGGCCCCGCGGCCATCTTAGCTCAGGACAATATCAAGAAGGTCGAGCTTCTCGAATATCCCGAACTCGGCATGGAGGCCATCTGGAAGATTGAGGTAGTCGACTTCCCCGCCTTCATCCTCGTGGACGACAAGGGCAACGACTTCTTCAAGACTGTAATGAAATAACGGAGCATCCTGTTCCGATGAAAAAGCCCGGCCTGCACACTCTGCGGCCGGGCCTTTTCATGCTCATTCCTTGGTCTTGAAGGACAATATGTGAACAGAGACCTCGGCTGCAATGGCGGCCAGCAGACAATTTTTCATCAGTAGTTGAGGCCGAACCACCAGAGCGGAAGGATGTTTCCGGATGAGAACTCGATACCGTCCCTGACGATGTAGCCCTCTTCGGCGGAGGCGAGTTGTCTGCGGCCTTTGGACTTGCCGCCTATCTCGAAGGTGCGGTCGCCTATCCGGAAGTCGGAGATAGTGGAGGATGTGACCTGGTTTCGGACCCTGGTCTGGTTCATGAAAAATGTCTCGCGGAGGCTGCCGGTGTCTGACTCGCTTTCCGCGAGTGCGTATATAAGGTTGGGATTGTCCAGATATACCTTTTCAACTTTGCCTATCCCGCGGATGCCGCCGGTATCGTCCCTGAGCTGCGCAATCATCCCTGCGTCCTCGATATATTTGAAGTAGTCCGGCATCTGGTTGCGTCCGGCTCCGATGAGGTCTGCCAGTTTGCTCATATTGGGCTTGAAAGGGACGCTTTTGGCTATGATGGCAAGCAGTTTCTTGAACTTGCGTCCCATGGAGGCCGGCAGGTCGGCGAAAACGGGGATGTCGTTTTCCAATGTGATGTTGATAATCTGCCGTAGCTTTTCTTCGAAACCAGGGTCTTTGGAGAATGGATAGTAGCCTCGTTTAAGGTAGTCCTCGAACTTTTTGAGCGGCGTTTCAATTTCGAATTTCTCAGGATTGCCGCCGACTATGTCGTCAAGAGTGAAAAGGGGCAGGTTGATATTGTAGTAAAGCTTGAGGTATTCCCTGAAAGACATTCCGTACATGTGATACAGTACGACCCGTCGGCTCAGGTCGGAAGTACCTTTATTGATGTCCAGTACTGACGAGCCGGAGAATACCACGTTCAGTTCGCTATAGTAATCGTAGATGAGTTTCAGCTCCCTGGACCATTCCTTGTATTTGTGGATCTCGTCGATGAACAGATAGTGCATCCCGTGCTGTACCAGCTTCTCGGCCAAATCAATAAGCCGATGCTCGCTGAAATAGATATCATCAGCATTGACATACAGTACATCATCAGGATTCATGTCCTGTTTTATACGCTGAAGCATCAGTGTTGTTTTTCCCACTCCCCTGGGACCCTTGATGCCTATGATGCGGTTTTTCCAGTCTATATTGCTGTACAAGTAGCGGTTGAATCCTGTGTCGGTCTCCCGTAGAATTTTTTTATAAACTCCTTTCAGCGTTTCCATACAGCGATATTTTTTGCAAATATAGCAATTTTGCACTTATGGAGTGCAAAATTGTATGAAAATTGCACTTACAAAGTGCAAAGTCTACCTGGAACGGCGGCCGAGGAAGTAGTAAATGGCGATAACGGCAGTAGTGAGGGCCTCGGAGACGGCCATAGCGAGCCAGATGCCGGCATCGCCGAGCAGGCGGGGCATGATGATAAAGCTCGGGACGATGAAGACGAGTCCGCGCAAAGTCGCGAAAAGCAAAGCCGGTTTCATTTTTTCAAGACTTTGCATAAGTCCTATTGCCGCAACATTTGTCACATAGAAAATATAGCCGAGAGCGAAGAGGGGCAGGCCGTCTATGGCTATGCGGGCGGCATTGCCTTCCTGCCCGATGAACAACCCTACAAGAGGACAGGGCAGGAACACGAACAGCAGCATACCGGCAAAACCGCATAAAACGGCCGTTATCATGGCTATACGGCCTGCTGCGGACACTCTGCCCATATTGCCCGCCCCGTAGTTGAAACTCACTATCGGCTGGGCGGACTGCGCCACTGCATTACCGAACATGAATACGAAAGGCGTATAATAGCAGGCTACGCCAAAAGCCCCCACACCGTCATCACCGAGATAGCGCATAAACACCTGGTTGCCCATGAACATCAGCACTGCTATCGTAGCCTCGCCGAGCAGGGCCGGAGAGCCTACCCGACACTGATAACCGATATTCCTAAGGCTCAGGCGCATGCTCTTGCGGCTCATTTTAAGCTTAATCAGTCGCACGACCCTGGCCCGCAGCAGCAGATACCCGATACTCATGCAGCCGCCTACGACGATGCTTATGCCGGTGGCTATGGCCGCGCCCTTGACGCCCATTCCGAGCGGAAAGATAAACAGCCAGTCGAGGACGGTATTTATAAGGGCCGTTACGACCGAACACCACATGGCGTACTGCGGCGCCCCGTCAAGGCGGATGATGAAGAGCGATACCGAAAGCCACATCTGGAATGGCAGGGCCGGGGCTATCCACAGCAGGTAGTCCAATACGAGGGGCATCAGATGCTCCGACGAACCGAGCAGCCTGGCCGTAGTCCCCGGGAAGGCCATGATAAGGCCGGCGACCATAGCGGCAATGACGGTGACAAAGAATATGGCCTGGGTGACATTGAGCCGGGCTGCCTTGGTCTTTCCCCGGGCCAGATGAATCGAGGCCACCACGGAGCTGCCGGCACCGGCCATAAGGCCGAGTCCGGTGAAAATCATCCAGACCGGAACACAGATGTTTACGGCTGCGATACCGTCGCTTCCCACACCGTGGCCTATGAAAATACCGTCGATGGCAGTCACCGCCGACATGCTGACCATTCCCAGCAGTGTGGTTACAAAATACTTACCAAACAGGGACGGGATATTGACTGTTCCGAAATCGATGGCATCACGCTGCATAACTAACGGGTTACGTTTAAGCGGCGCGAAGTTGGGCCAAAATATCCGAATATACAAATGCCTTACCGGACGACGGGTCCGGTCTCAGACGGAAGCGTCACTGTCCGAGAGCAATGCCGCCTCGTACAGGTTGCGCTCCGGCCATACGATTCCTGCCGAAGCCGTCTTGTACATATTATCTATATACCTGGGAAAACCGGAACCTTTCCATGAGCTCGTATTCGTCACGAACATCCAGATATAACCGTTTGGAAGCCTTTTGACGAGGGCGCTCGTTCCCGCAAGTGTTCCCGTGCGGGTCCATTCCCCGTCAGGCCCGGTGCTCCTGATCCAGCCGATAGGGCGGATGATGCCCGGTGAATCATCGGTGACCATCGTCAAGACACTTTCCTTGGAAATAACATCCGGAATGGAAGGGTCTCCGTCAATGGAGGCTACGAAACGTACGAATTCCGAGGGAGAGGCGACCCATGCCCCCGCCCCGAGAAGCCCCTCTATATTGCTTCCCCCGTACCTGCGGTAAAGCGTATCCCCGCTATTGTCATAAGAAAGCACGGGTTCCGCCTCGTCAGGTTCATAATACCTTACCTCATTAGGATAACGCTCTTCATACAGATTGCGGGCCAGATGCATGTCGTAACAGCCGGCAGGGTGCAGGATATGCTCCTGGCAATAGTCCTCATAGTCCATTCCGCTGCACACCTCGACAATCTTTGTAAGAATCAGATAACCGAGATTTGAATACCTGTAGCCCTGCCCGGGAGTATAGCCGAGCCTGATTCCCAGCGCGTATTCTATAACCCTGTCAATGTCGGGAACTGAGTCGAGCTTCTCCCATATCATAATCTCCCTCGTTGTAAAAAGCGGGTCTCCCCTGTGCATCGTAAAACCTGCCTTATGGCGCAACAACTGGTCTACGGTAATGTTTTTTATCCTCTTGTCGCGGATGTCGGAGAAACGGTCGCAATCAAGTATGCCTCCCTCGCCGAAAACGGTATCCTGCAGCGAAAGCCGGCCCTGCTCGCACAACTGCATTATGGCAGTGGCGGTAACAAGTTTTGAAAGGGACGCTATCCTGAAGATATGTCCGGGGGACATGGCTATGCCGTTCTCTTCGTCAGCCCAGCCGTATCCTTTCGAATACAACAGCCTGCCGTCCTTCATTACGGCAAGGCTTCCGCCCTTTATCTCCCAGCGCTTCATGAATTTCACGATATACGCATCCAGCCTGCCTGAACACTCGAGATCAGACATTCCGTTTGAAAGGAAACTGTTGATGGAGATGAACTCTTCCGGTACGGCCTGCTCACCGTCCTTTTCCGTGCCGGCCGTGTCCTGCATTCCGTGCATCAGCACGGCAGCCGCCGCTGTCAGGAAGACGGCCGCAAAAACATATATGGCGTGTCTCCATTTCATCTACCGCATGCCGTCCCTGTTGCGGCGCAAAGCCAGCAGAGTCATATCGTCCGATGAACCGGCTGTCTCTTTTCCAGAAGCGAACGCTTCCACATCATCCAATACGCTGCCTATCAGCTCTTCCGGAGCATATCCCGCATGGGAGGCGCACAGTTCGGCAAGCCTGTGCGTCCCATAAAGCCCGCCTCCGGCATCGCATTCTTCGGTAACCCCGTCCGTATAAAGGAGCAATGTCCCGGAAACCGGTATCACGGCATGGCCATGGTGATAGGAGGCACCGGCTGAAACCCCGAGCGCAATATCCCCGGTGGGATCTATATACTCATACTGTCCGTCAGGCCGGACGAGCAAAGGAGGGTTATGCCCGGCATTGCAATACGACAGCGTACCCGAAACGGTATCGTAAATACCGTAAAAAAGTGTAACGAACATGTTGTTGAGATTCTCCCCGCACAGCATCCGGTTTACGCGCCCGATACATGCGGACGGGGAACTTTCCCCGGCAGCGACGGCCCTGACCATAGTCCGGCATATAGCCATTAGTATGGCTGCAGGTACCCCTTTCCCGGATACGTCAGCTATGACAAGGGCCAGCCTGCCGTCGTCTATGCTGAAGAAATCGTAAAAATCACCGCCCACATACTTGGCCGCCTTCATGGCGGCGTACAGGCTGAAAGATGAGTCCCCGGGTACAGGCGTGAAATCCTTTGGCAGTATTGTCTGCTGAATTTCCTGCGCCACATGCAGATCACTGTAAATCTGCTCCAACTGGGCATGTTCGGAATATGCCCTCTTTATGAAGTCTATCTCTTCAGCAGCCTTCTCTATGGTATGCTCCAGATCTTCTAAATTAATCGGCTTGGTTGTAAAATCAAAGGCGCCCTTATTCATCGCGCTCCTGATATTCTCCATATCCCCGTACGCCGAAACCATAATGCACTTGGTAGCGGGATTGCGCATCTCGTTAATCCGGGCAAGGAGAGTAAGCCCGTCCATTTCCGGCATGTTTATATCGCTAAGGACTATGTCGAAGGGCTCCTTGAGCATCATCTGCAAAGCTTCCACGCCGTTGTGGGCGAAACTGAAGACATACTCCCCACGCCTGATTTTCTTTCTGAAATACTGCGAAAGCAGTATCTCCAGATCGGACTCGTCATCTACGCTCAATATTCTCAATGCCATGGGAACTTCTGTTAATGATAGGTAATGTTATTATAAAACGGCTGTACTCCCCGGGAGATGATTCAAGCCTAATCGTACCTCCATGCTTTTTCTCCACTATGGTCCTGGTAATAGAGAGTCCGAGCCCCGTACCCTCGCCGATAGGCTTCGTAGTAAAAAAGGGTTCGAATACACTGGCCTGTACACAGCCGTCTATGCCTGTCCCGTTATCCTCTACCGCAAGTTCGACATCGTCTCCCTTCCTCGAAAGGCTTATCCTGATGGCAGGCTCATAGGCCGCAGGGCATCCTGCCCCGGATGCCTTGGCAAAAACGGCATAGCAGGCATTATTCATCAGATTCAGCACCACCCTGCTATAGTCCTGGGGTATTACGCAGACGGGCGGAAGCCCCTGCTGGTAATCTTCAACAATCTTCACGTTAAATTCCTTATTGCCTGCCCTTGCCGCATGGTAGCTGAGCCATACGTATTCCTTTGTCAACGCACACAGGTCCGTGGGGACCATCTCATCTTCTTTCCCTCTGGAATAAAGCAATATACCCTTTACGATACCGGACGCCCTGTTGCCGTTCTCCTCTATTTTCCCTATATTGGAAGACAGGTCGGATATTATCTCCCTTATCTCCTCCATCGGTTTTCCGGGTATCACAGCAGACGGATCGTCGCCCAGGCTGTCTACTGCTTCTGAGAGTTCCTGCAACAACCTTACCGACAACCTGCTGAAATTGATTACAAAATTCAGCGGGTTCTGGATCTCGTGGGCTATGCCGGCACTCAGCATCCCGAGAGAGGCCATCTTCTCCTGTTTCCCGACCTGTTCCTTGAGGCGGGCTATCTCCTTTTTACTGTCGTCATTCATCGCCTTGGTGTTTTTGTGTATTGGGAATAGTGACAATTATTTCCGTATAGCGGTCCTTTTCAGAGAGGACTTCGATAGAACCCTTATGGCGGAGCACCGTCTCCCTGCAATAGAAAAGCCCTACGCCCGAAGCCTCGGCCGTAGGTTTCGTCGTAAAGAAAGGCTCGAATATCCTTGAACGGATGTTTTCCTCTATCCCTATGCCGTTATCCCTTACCGACAGTCTTGCCGCATCATGCTGCAACTGTTCCACCTTTACGGTCACGGAAGGGGAGAAATCAACCCTGGACTGCTTTTTCTTCAAGGCATAGAGACTGTTTCTCAGAAGGTTGTCCAGCAATTTGCCGAACTGCTCTACATTTATCTCCACCGTTACAGGCGCATCGGGGCATATAACATTCAGGGATATCCCCCCGGCCTCCATTTCTTCCCTGTGTGTCCTGGCAAAGACTTCGGTCCCTACCCTGCACAGCGCACACAGGTCCGCTTCGGCCATCTTCCCTTCCCTGTCCCTGAGCAGTTCCTCCATATCCTTGATCAGCTTAACCATGCTGCGCCCGTGCCCGTCAATCTTGTCGAGGTTCTGCTTGATGATTGCAAGCATCTCATTTATGTCATCGAACTTTTCCTGTCCCAGACACTCGCGGGATGAAGCTATCTCTTCCTCCAGCTCCCTTGTGAGGGAAGCCGACAGCCCAGCAAAGTTATTGATATAATTTACGGGATTAAGTATCCTGTCCACAAGTCCTTTGGTAAGCGAGCCGACAGTAGCCAGCCTCTCTTTCCTTACCAGCTCGTCCTGCGCTTTTGCCAGAGCCTCCAGGGCATCTGAAAGCTCCTTGGACTCCTTGAGGCTCTTGTCCCTTTGGATACGCAACTCTATCGTCCTCTCCTCTACCATCTTGGCCAGATATTCCTTTTCTTTCAGCCGTTTTTTGCACCTGCGCCTGACAATATAAAGGATTATCTGGATAAAAAGCAGTAACAGGAAAATCTCATTCTGATTGAAGTATATCAGAAGAACCAAGGCCACCCACAACACAAGAGTAACCTTGTCGAGGATATAGATTTTCTTTTTAAGGTCGGATATTTCCTTAATGTTGATATCAGCCATGATGCAAACATACTAAAATAGTAATAATTTTGCATCATGATAGACAGGGATACAGTAGAAAAAATTCTCGATACGGTCCGCATAACGGATATAGTGGGGGAATTTGTCCAGCTCAGAAGGCGCGGGGCCAATTATGTGGCCTGCTGTCCTTTCCATAACGAGAAGACCCCGTCGTTCTCCGTATCCCCGTCAAAAGGGATATTCAAGTGCTTCGGTTGCGGGAAAGCAGGGAACGCAGTCACCTTTCTCATGGAGCACGAGCAGATGGGCTACGCCGAAGCCCTCAAATATATTGCCCGCAAATACGGAATCGATGTCCATGAGACAGAGGAATCCGCGGAAGAGACTCAGGAAAGGCTCAGAAGGGAATCCCTGACCGCCGTATCCGGATTTGCAATGAAGTTCTTTTCAGACAACCTGTTCGGGACCGATGCGGGAAGGTCTATCGGGCTTTCCTATTTCAGGCAGCGCAGGGGTTTCTCGGACGAGACCATCCGCAAGTTCGGGTTGGGATATGCCTTTCCGCTGTATCAGTTCAAGGGAAGCAGTGACGGGGGCGACCACTCTCTTGTAACGGCAGCCCTGAGGGAAGGCTATAAGAAAGAAGCCCTGACAGAAAGCGGGCTTTGCGTGGAGCAGGCCGGGGGCAGAATCACGGACAGGTTTCACGACAGGGTAATGTTTCCCATCCACTCCCTCAGCGGAAGGGTAATAGCATTCGGCGGAAGGACACTGAGGGAGGACAAGAGCGTTGCCAAATATGTCAACTCCCCGGAAACGGAAATATATCACAAAAGCCGCTCCCTGTACGGCATATTCTTCGCAAAATCCGCAATAGCGAAAGCCGGAAAATGTTACCTTGTAGAAGGCTACACCGATGTAATATCCCTGCATCAGGCAGGGGTCGAAAATGTTGTCGCATCCTCGGGGACATCCCTGACAACGGACCAGATCAGGCTTATACACCGCTTCTCTCCGAAAGTGACCGTACTGTATGACGGGGATGCAGCCGGAATAAAGGCTTCCCTGCGCGGGATAGACATGCTGTTCGAAGAAGGCATGGAGGTCAGGACAGTACTTCTGCCTGACGGGGAAGACCCCGACTCCTTTGCAAGAAGCCATACCAAAGAGGAGATACTTGCCTTTTTAGATGAGCACGAGACTGATTTCATAGGCTTCAAATACCGGATTCTTTCAGAAGGGACTGACAAGGACCCGATAAAGCGTTCGGAGATGATACGCGACATCATAAGGACAATTTCCGTCATCCCCGACAGGATTGCCCGCTCCATTTATATCGAGGAATGCGCATCCCTCCTGCAGATGAGACAGGACATACTGTATCAGGAAGTATCAACGCAAAGGCGTAAACGGATAGAATCGGGCGAGTATCAGAAACGCATTATGGAAGACACCCCGCAAAAGAGCGGGGAACAAGTCCGGGAGTACGGGGGCAGTCAGGCAGGCACACCTGACATATCCGTTATGGATGTACCGGAAAAAGAGCTGCTTTATTATATCCTCAAGTTCGGAGAACGCATAATGACATTCGAGGACGAATATACGTACGGCAGCGGGACGCCGGTAATGAGGATAACGGTTTCCCAGTACATAAGCGCGCAACTCGAAGATGACGGCCTGGACTTCTCCAACCCGCTTTACCGCAAGGTTTTCATGATGTATACAGAAGAAAGGGACAGAATAATGAAGGCTGAGCCCGGTACGGACTCCGGAACGCTTCAGGAAAAAATCCTCAGGCATCTGGTAAACAGCACCGAGGCGGATGTTCCGAAAACTGTCATAGACATAACTGCGGACGGATATAAAATCAATGTAAAGGAGTATCTCAGGTCAATGATACCGGAAGAGAACGTAATAGGGCGTACCGTTCCGCGCGCCGTTCTGGTATTCAAACTCAAATACACTGAAAGCATGTGCCGTTCCCTGTCGGAAGCGATAGGGAAAGCTGACTCTTCCGGCGAAGGCACGGCGAAAGAGGATATGGCCAAAGAACTCAAGGTGCTGCTACAGGTCCGCGGCGGCCTTCTCAAGGAGCTCAACAGGCTTGCCTGAAATTGACATGAACCCCGAAAGTTAGACAAAAAACTTTCGGGGTTCATGTCAGTCATTAACGATTGTTTGACTTTGCAATATACGAATAATATACCAATTAATCCTACAATTCAATAAAAATTTGCAGAAAGCCCGGACTATTCCTGCCTGAGAGCGTCCACGGCCGCCTTCACAATCATGGGGTCGCTATGCACCACCGGTGCGTCCTCCGCTATTCCTGACAGTCTTCTCATTCCGGACGGACATTTGACGCTCGCGGAAAGATGGAGTTCCTCCACGCCCGTACGCAAGGCGATTTCCCTTATGTTCCCCGGATTTATCCCCGAGCCTGCCATTATGGCCGTTACGCGCCCCCTTCCGCCCGCAGCCGAAGATACCATGTCATGCATCTTCCTTATGGTTTCAACGCCTTCCGCGGCTGTAGGGGCACCTCCCGAAGTAAGCACTCTGTCGAAGCCGAGAGAAGCCACATC
>DVLA01000065.1 GCA_018715745.1 Candidatus Coprenecus stercoripullorum | reverse complement strand
TCTATTCAGTTGAGCTACGAGGCCTTATTGCTGACGTTCCGTTCCCCTGACTATTCAGCAGCTGCCGTTTCAACAGCTCCCGTTTCCTGAGCAACGGTTCCGGCGAATTTCTTTTCCTTTATGCGGGCCTTTTTACCGGTAAGGTTCCTGAGATAGAATATCCTGGCTCTACGTACTTTACCTACCTTGTTAACCTCGATTTCGGAAATAAAGGGAGAATTCAGAGGGAAAATCCTTTCCACACCGACACCGTTGGAAATCTTCCTGACCGTAAAAGTCTGGGTACTTCCGGCGCCCCTTCTCTGTATAACTACCCCGCGGAATTTCTGAAGTCTTTCCTTGTTTTCCTCCTTAATCCTGTAGGTAACAGTAACTGTATCACCTGCCTTGAATTCGGGGAAATTCTTAGCTTCTGCGGCAAAAGCCTGTTCTGCAATCTTAATCAAATCCATCTTCGTATAAATTTGCGCAACGTTGCTGATACTTAACCTAAAGCAAGAGGTTGCCTGTTTTTTTGGGACTGCAAAGATAGATAAAAGCAGTCACTTTCCAAATTTTATTTCATTCAACTGAACATCTTTTTAAGCCTGTCGAAGAAATTCTTGTCATTTCTCGTAGGTTTGGGTGCAAAATTGGGCGACGGTTTCAGTTTTTCAACCATTTCCCTTTCTCCCTTATCAAGTTTCTTGGGAATCCAGACCTGGACATAGACCAACAAATCACCGCGGCCGTAACCGTTTATGTCCGGTATACCTTTTCCTCTTATTCTCAAAAAAGTACCGGACTGTGTCCCGGCCTCCACCTTAATCCTTATCCTTCCTTCCGCCGACGGGATTTCGGCGGACGTGCCGAGAATCAAATCGGGAATGGAGACGAACAATGTATATATCAAGTCATTTCCATCCCTCTGCAGTTCAGGGTGAGCCTCTTCTTCTATCAGTACGATAAGGTCCCCGTTAATGCCATTCCCCCTGGCCGCATTCCCCTTACCCTGGACTGTAAGCTGCATTCCGTCCGTTACACCGGCAGGGACTTTGAAGGAAACTTCTTCGGTATCCTCAACCACACCGTGCCCGCCGCACTTCGTACACGGCTTTGCAATAATCTTCCCCTCTCCACCGCATGAGGGGCATGGGGATGTAGTTTGCATACGTCCCATAAAGGACTGTACCACACGTGTTACTACCCCGCTGCCATGACATGTTTCACAAATATGGATATCTGCCTCGGAGGCAGCTCCCTTCCCGCCGCATGCCGGACATTTGACCGCCTTCTTCAGTTTTACAGTCTTGGACGCCCCCTTTACAATCTCCTCAAGCGTAAGTTTTATCCTGATGCGGATATTCGAACCGCGGGCCTCGCGCCTGGCCGTACGTGTACGCCCTGAGCCGAAACCGCCGAAATCACTGAAACCGCCGCCGAATATATCTCCGAAACGGCTGAATATATCATCCATCGAAAAGCCGCCGAAACCCTGGTATGCACCTCCCCCGGCTGCTCCCGACATGCCGGCATGGCCGAACCTGTCATACCTGGCGCGCTTGTCAGGGTCACTCAGGACATCATACGCCTCGGCTGCCTCCTTAAACTTTTCCTCGGCAGAAGCGTCACCTGGATTTCTGTCCGGATGATACTTCAAGGCCATCTTCCTGTACGCCTTTTTTATATCCTCGGCGGAAGCGTCCCTGGACACTCCCAATACTTCATAATAATCTCTCTTTTCCGACATCGCCTTACACTCCCACTACAACTTTGGCAAAACGGATAACCTTGTCGTGAAGCATGTAACCCTGCTGGACAACATCCACTATCCTGTTCTTCCTGTCATCCTCCTGCACGGGTATCTGCGCCACAGCCTCATGATAGTCCGTATCAAGCTCTTTACCCATAGCGTCTATAACAACTACTCCGCGCCCTTTCAAAAAGGACATCAGCTTATTGTATATAAGGCGCGTACCCTCTTTCGCCGCATCCCCGGCATCCGACTGCTCCAGAACCTGCAATGCCCTTTCACAATCATCTATGACGGGAAGCAGGCCCTTGAATATATCCTCGCCTGCCGTATTGACAAGTTCAAGCCTTTCCCTTGCGGTCCTTCTGCGGAAATTGTCAAACTCGGCAGCCAGACGCAAATACTTGTCATTTGCCTCGGCAAGTCTGTCTTTCGCTTCTTCAAGCTCTTTCCCGCACACTGCAGACGGGTCTTCCTCTACGGCAGTCTTCTTTTCCGCAGACGTTCCCGCAGCCTTTTCACCGGTCGCCTGCCTGTCCTCTTTCTTATTTTTATTCTTCTTTTCCTCTTCTGCTTTCTTCATAACATTCTCCATTAGTCCGAATACATCGGGTTAATACCCGTGGCCTTACGATATGTAAGGCATAACCTTTGACTGCAAAAAAATATCTTTGCAGTCAGGGCTGCAAAGATATAAACAAAAAGGCTGCCATAAATCCTTACGGACAATTTGTCAGTCAAATCTCTATTACATTCGGGCTGACATCCCGGAACTGAGGCATGGTCGCACCGACCGGCGCCCCGATATAGGTCGGGTCGCACATGGTATACTCAACTCCCTTATAGGTAAACTTATCCCCTGTCACGGGTACGGTGAACTTCACTCCGCATGCTACATGTCCCTGATAACCGGCCATTACAGTCTCAAGTCCGATTGTTTCCCTCACAAGCCACGAAAATATGAGCACCCTGTCCTTACAGTTGTTCTCGCCGTAATACAGGGACTCCTCGATGAACAGGGGTTTGGAACGGCCGAACATCTCGTAGTCGGTCTTGTATGCAAACCCTTTCTGTACAAGGTTAAGTATAAATGATACAGCCTCCGCCTGGTTCATGTCATCCTTCAGGATCCTGTACTTGACGGCCCTCAGTATGGCCTTCGAGGTTTCGCTGTCCACTGCTGAATGATGATATGCTTCCAGGTCCATAAGCGGATAGTCGAGCGTAAACGACACTCCCGTAAGACATATGGGAACAGTCACTTCTTCTCCGAGGATTTTCGACCACAAATCGAGAGAGACCTCCCTGTACAGTTCCGCGGGCATCTTCATCGGGGTATCGATTACAAGATTGAGCTTGTCCACGGCCTCAGGATAATCTTCCGTGAATGTATACAATGGCGTCTGGCTGTTCAGGCGGGTATACCCGAAAATATAATAGTCGGTATTGTTCTCATCCGAAATATATGACGTCCTGTAAATCTGCCCGTCGAACGGAAGAAGAAGAATCAGGTCATTCCCGGCCGAGCCTACCCTTGCCCTGTACCCGAGCTGGGTCAGCAGGAACATCTGAGTGAGAATCTTTTCATTTATGTACTCTTCCACATATACCTGGTCAGTCATCTGCTTGATGATGGTATAAACGGCCCAGTCGCTCAGGGAATGTTCGGACC
This sequence comes from Candidatus Coprenecus stercoripullorum, assembly GCA_018715745.1. Classification (GTDB taxonomy): domain Bacteria; phylum Bacteroidota; class Bacteroidia; order Bacteroidales; family UBA932; genus Coprenecus; species Coprenecus stercoripullorum. The sequence goes on along the minus strand of DVLA01000065.1, from coordinate 2,273 downwards.
GCAGTGCGTCAAGTGCCTCGACTGTCGTAAGATAATCGGAATCGGAGAGCGACGCCCAGCCTTGTGACACCGCCGATTCATTTGCCGTAACCCTCGGGAGCTTCATCGAGGCTGAAAAGGGCACCGACTTGTGCAGTCCGAAAAAGTCTATGTCTACAACCCCACGCCCTTCGGTATAGGAAGCCGATATGGCATAGACGGGAGCCGGGGCAGGCACCGCAAGCGAACCCGAAGGCAGGCCGTGCATGCCGCCGGAAGGGGCAGGCTGCTCACCATAATACACAGGCTTGTCCGGTACCGGACCTATCGGGTCAGTCTTCCCGGCCTTGACAAGAAATTCCTGCCATGCCTGACGCAGGAACTCCGTAAATTCAGCGTTCGCCTTTGCCCTGTCTTCCTTGAATTTGTTGAATTCTACGCCCCTCTGCTTATAAAATTCCATAAAGTCATCCCTGCCATGCTGAGCGGAGATTGTTCCGAATCCGCAAAGCAACACACAGACAGCTGCAATAATATATTTTCTCATGAGCATAGCCTTGGTTTTTATAAAGTCAATATCATAATTAAGGCTCCCGCATGCCGTTTCGGGCCAGGGGAGCCTTGTATGTCCTGTTATAAAATCACTTGTTGTTCTCAGCTTCGGCGCGCTGGGCCTTGAACTCGTCTATTTCCTTATCAAACTGGAATTCCTGGAAATCGGTAGCGAGTTTCGCATCGTTGGATATGAGTTCCTTCATTTCTTCATTAACGGGATTCCTGGACATCTCTATGCAGATCCAGTACATGAACTCCCCGTTATCCAGCTGATAAAGTTCTGTCCCGACATTGACAGCGCCGTTAAGATCCTGCTGTACGGCAGTGAATGCCTTGGAAGCAGCCTTGTCTGCATACTCCTTGTTTTCTCCGTCACCATACTGATAAGAGAAGTCCTTTATAAACTCTTCAACATATGTCTTGACGAATCCGGCAAGTTCGGCCCTTGCATTGAGGGCGGCAATATTCTTTGCCATTTCCAGATCGGGGCTCGAACCGGAACCTACTGCACGGAAGAATTCCGTATCGGATTTGTATTGAGGAGAGCTCATGGGCTCTGTCAGCTTGTTTCCGAACGGATTGCTTGTCTGGGCAGGCGCATTCTCCGCAACCTGTTTCTGGCTACCGCAGGAAGATGCAAAGACTAAAACCGACATTGATGCGACAATCGCAATAAAATTTCTTGTTTTCATGTTCTGTAAGGTATTAATTTGTTTCGTTCAAAATCTGATTACGCAATAAAATGCAGGGCATGCGCGGATGTGACAGGATTCTTCAAATATTTACATCCTGTTTTCACTCCCGAGCACATTTCTTATTTTGTGCATGTACAGTTCTTTCAGTTTTTCCCTTGCAGGACCGAGATATTTCCTCGGGTCGAACTCTTCCGGGTGCTCGAAGAGGACCTTCCTGACTGCCGCCGTCATGGCCAGGCGCCCGTCGCTGTCGATATTGATTTTGCATACGGCCGACTTTGCCGCCTCGCGCAGCTGGTCTTCCGGTATTCCGACGGAATCCTTGAGCTTTCCGCCATAGTGGTTTATCTCGGCCACTATGTCCTGGGGAACGGATGAAGAACCGTGGAGGACTATCGGGAATCCGGGAATCCTCTTTTCTATCTCGTGCAGTATATCAAGGCGTATTTCCGGCTTCTGGCCAGGCTTGAACTTGTATGCCCCGTGGGAAGTCCCTATGGATATGGCCAGAGAGTCCACGCCGGTCTTGCTGACGAAGTCCTGAACCTCTTCCGGGCGGGTATAGGTATGCGACTCGGCCTTGACATCGTCTTCGACACCTGCCAGGACCCCGAGTTCCCCTTCTACCGTTACATCAAACTGATGGGCGTATTCCACGACTTTCCTCGTCAGTTCCACATTCTCGCCGTAGGGCTTCGACGAGCCGTCGATCATAACGGATGAGAACCCGTATTCTATACAGGACTTGCACAACTCGAAAGTATCTCCGTGGTCAAGATGAAGGACTATTGGAATATTGCAGCCGAGTTCCTTTGCATATTCCACAGCACCCTGTGCCATATACCTTAGTATCGTCTGGTTCGCATACTTGCGCGCACCGCTCGAAACCTGGAGTATCACAGGTGATTTAGTCTCGACGCATGCCTGTATGATGGCCTGCATCTGTTCCATGTTGTTGAAATTGTAGGCAGGAATGGCATAACCGCCCTTAACCGCCTTAGCGAACATCTCCCGCGAGTTCACTAATCCCAAATCTTTATACGA
>DVLA01000064.1 GCA_018715745.1 Candidatus Coprenecus stercoripullorum | reverse complement strand
AGACAGCTTCAGGCGGGCCTTCCCCTTTTTCTCTTTCAGGACTTATGGAGCAGGCTGCCTGCAGGGACATCGCATTCATATATTTCGACAGGTGGTGTTCCAAAGGGACGCTCATAAGGGCGGGGCTTATGGCAAGGCTCGGCAGGGGCGGGCGGATATATGCAAGGAATTGCGAGGCGTTGCCTGTCGGGGCCGATACGGCCAGGGCATTTATGGATGCAAACCATTTATATGGCAGCGTAAAGGCGAAATATAACTTCGGCCTTTTCAGGAGGCGTTCTACCGGCGATGCCGAGGCTCCGGCCGGGATTACCCCTCGCCTCGTAGCCGTTGCTTCGTTTTCCAGGCCCAGGTTTTTCCGCGGTGAAGACACGCTTTCGTACGAATGGGTAAGATATGCCTCATTGAAAGGTACGCAGGTGCTTGGCGGCATGGATAAACTGCTTAAGGCGTTTATACGCACAGCCGGAAACGGTTCCCCTTTCAGGATAGTGACTTATGCCGATATGGAATGGTCTTCCGGCAGGGCTTATCCCATGCTGGGCTTCAGGGACGAGGGACTGTTGCCGGAAGTGGGTTTCGTAGTGGACCCCGCGACAATGGCGCGCATACACGAAGATAAACTTTCAAGGGACAGGAAGTACAGGAATATGGAGATAACTGGCATAAGGATATGCAATTGCGGAAGCAGGCGCTTTGTTATGGACGTACTGCCCGGGCAATGACGTCGTCTCCGCTTCCGGCTATTCTCAGTTCTATTGCGGTACCCTTTCTTACACCGGACAGTATGGCACGGGCTACCGGGTCTTCAACGAAATGCTGTATCATACGCTTTACCGACCTTGCCCCTGACAGGGGATCGTAGCCTGTTTCCGACAGGAACCGTATGACGGCAGGCGTTATGTGCAGCGGGTGGCCCGCCTCGGCCGACCTGTCCGCCACGGTTTTCAGGCAGTTCTTTACGATCTTAGCCATGTCGTTTTCAGTGAGCTGGTTGAAATAGGCGGTGCTGTCTATTCTGTTGAGGAATTCCGGGGGGAATGTCCTTGTCAGTGCCCTGTCTGTTATCTGTCTGGATTTTGACAGGCTTTCCCCCGCCATGAATCCTATACCGGCCCCGAACTCTCTGGCTTCCCTGCTGCCTATGTTGGAAGTCATTATGAGGATGGTGTTTTTGAAATCCACCTGCCTTCCGTTGCCGTCGGTAAGCCTCCCCTCGTCCATAACCTGGAGCAGCAGGTTGAAAATGTCTTCATGGGCCTTTTCTATTTCATCGAGAAGCACTACGGAATACGGCCTCTTGCGAACCCTTTCCGTAAGCTGCCCGCCTTCATCGTATCCTACATATCCCGGAGGGGCCCCGATAAGGCGGCTCGATGAAAAGCGCTCCATGTATTCGCTCATGTCTATCCTGATCAGCGCATCGGGGGAGCCGAACATGTATTCGGCTATTGTTTTTGCCAGGAAAGTCTTCCCTACCCCCGTAGGGCCGAGGAAAAGGAAGGTGCCTATGGGCCTTCCCGGGTCTCTCAACCCGGCACGGTTGCGCAGTATGGCTTTTGTCACCGTGTCGACAGCCTCGTCCTGTCCTATTACCTCCTTTTTTATCGCAGAAGACATTGCCATCAGCTTCCTGCCTTCCTGTGCGGCGACCCTTTTCAGGGGTATTCCGGTCATTTCCGAGACGGCGCCGGCTATGTCTTCCCGGTCTATCCTTACGGCTTTTCCGCTGTTTACGGAGTTTTCAGCGATGTCTCTGCCGGCAATCGCCTTTTTTTCGAGTTCGCGGAAGTGACCGGCCTTGACGAAATCGCCTTTGGCGAGCGCCCTGCGTTTTTTATTCCGGAAATCTTCTGCCTCTTTACTGTATACGGCGATTTCCTGCGGGGAGGCAGTATTCCTTATGCGTGCCTTCGCCCCGGCCTCGTCCATGAGGTCTATGGCTTTGTCAGGAAGATTCCTTTCGGGAATAAACCTGTCTGACAGCGAGGCGCATGCTTCGATGGCACCGTCTGTATAGACCACGTGGTGGTACTCCTGGTAATATTCCTTCAGCGAAGAAAGTATCCTTATTGTCTCCCCCACGGTAGGGGCGTTTACCGGAACTTTCTGGAAGCGCCTTTCCAGAGCCCCGTCCTTTTCCATTATCTTCCTGAATTCCCCTGGCGTGGTGGCCCCTATGCATTGCAGCTTCCCGTTGGCCAGGGCCGGCTTGAGCAGGTTCGCCGCGTCGAGAGAGCCTGCCGTATTGCCTGCACCCACGATTGTATGGATTTCGTCTATGAACAATATGGTATTCCCGTCTTCCTCTATTTTCCTGAGGATACCCTTGACCCTTTCTTCAAACTGCCCGCGGTATTTCGTCCCGGCCACAAGGGAACCCATGTCCACGGATATAATCTTTTTCCCTCTCAGGATTCCGGGAACGTCGCCTCCGGCTATCCGCGCCGCCAGCCCCTCGGCGATGGCCGACTTACCTACTCCCGGCTCTCCGATAAGGAGGGGGTTGTTCTTTTTTCTCCTGCACAGAATCTGCTCTATCCGCTCTATTTCCTTTTCCCTTCCTATCACGGGGTCGAGCCTTTTCTCTGCCGCTGCAAGAGTGAGGTCGAAACCGAAGTCGAAGTCATTTGATGCGTTTTCCGATTCAGGCAGGCCCTGCCTGTCCGCAATCTTCGCCTCTTCGGGCCCGGACACTGCTTTTCTGGCCGTATCCACGTCCGCATATTTCAGGTTCATTTTCCTTAGCAGCGCGCAGAAATACGAATCTCCGTTTTTCAATATCGCCATCATCAGGTCAGCCGGCTCCGGGACATCCCCGCGATGCTCCGCCTCAAGGCTTTCCTTCAGTGTCTTGATGGCATTGAGCGCGTTGGCGGAGAAAGTCAGCGGATAGTCCTCGTCATAGGGCAGTTCTATGCCCGTACTGACACATTCGGTAATCTTCGCCTTAAGGTAGGGGATGGAAATGCCCATACTGGCGAGTGTAGCCACGGCATTGTTGTTGAAATGCCGTATCAGTCCCAGTATTATGTGATCGGCCGACACCTTGCTGCATCCGGTACGTACCGCCTCTTCTTTTGAAAAGGCAATTATGTCGCTGATATCCTGTGATAAATCCGTATTCATCATCCTCAAATTATATACAAATATCGGACATTTTGCGAAAATGGAAAAATCACGTAAATTAGCGTTTTGTTTTAAAATTGGAAAGGAAGCTTTAAGATATGGAAAGAGAAGAAGTTAGTACCGGCAGGATAGTTCAGGTGGATATTGAGAGCGAGATGAAGACGGCATATATCGACTATTCTATGTCGGTAATAGTGGCCAGAGCCCTTCCAGATGTGAGAGACGGAATGAAACCCGTACATCGCAGAGTCCTGTACGGAATGTATAATGATTTGAATCTCAAGTCGACCGGACAGACCAAAAAGTCGGCGAGGATTGTCGGCGAGGTGATGGGTAAATACCATCCCCACGGGGACTCGAGCATTTACGAGGCCATGGTGCGTATGGCCCAGGACTGGAGCATGAGATACATGCTTGTCGAAGGGCAGGGGAACTTCGGTTCCGTGGACGGTGATTCGCCTGCCGCCATGAGGTACACTGAAGCGCGATTCAGGCGGCTTGCGGAGGAATGCCTCGAGGACATAGAGAAGAATACGGTTGACTTCGTCCCCAACTATACGGAAGAATTGAAGGAACCTACGGTGCTTCCGTCCAAGGCCCCGCTTCTTCTGCTGAACGGGTCGTCCGGCATAGCTGTAGGTATGGCTACGAACATGGCCCCGCACAACCTTTCCGAAGTCGCGGACGCAATTTGTGCCTATATCGATAACAACGATATTACGGTCGATGAACTGATGCACCATATAAAGGGACCCGATTTCCCGACCGGAGGCATAATCCAGGGCATTGCCGGAATCAAGGAGGCATTCGAGACCGGACGCGGCCGGATTGTCGTACGCGCAAAGGCCGAGTTCGAGGAAGCCCCCTCAGGGAGGCAGGTGATAGTCATCAACGAGATTCCCTACATGGTCAACAAGAAGGAGCTTATAGAGAAGATAGCCGAACTTGTAGAGGAAAAGAAGGTGGACGGTATCGCGTACATCAATGACGAGAGCGACCACAAGGGAATGCGTATAGTCATAAAGCTTAAAATGGGCGCGGTCCCGAATGTAGTGCTCAATACGCTCTATAAGCTGACACCTCTCCAGTCCAGTTTTTCGGTAAACAATATCGCGCTTGTGGACGGCCGTCCCAGGCTTCTGAACCTGAAGCAGCTTCTGAAATATTTTGTCCGTCACCGCCATAACGTAGTGGTGAGAAGGGCACAGTTCGAACTTGACGAGGCCGGCAAGAGGGCGCATATCCTCGAAGGTCTGTTGAAAGCCATCGACTTTATAGACGAGGTTATAGCCATCATAAGGAATACCCCTACGGTGCAGCTTGCCAAGGAAGGCCTTATGGCCCGTTTCGGTTTTACCGAGATACAGGCCAATGCCATAGTGGAGATGAGAATCCGCCAGCTCAACAACCAGGACAGGACGAGGCTCAAGGGCGAGTATGACGACCTGGTGCGCAAGATTGAGGAGCTGACGCGCTTCCTTGCCGAACCTGCATTGCAGTACGGCAAGATAAAGGAAGAAACGCTTGAACTGAAGAACAAGTACGGAGACCAGCGGAGGACGCAGATTGTCCCGGCGGACGGCGAGTTTGACCCGGAAGACTTTTATGCCGACGAGGATGTTGTCATAACCATTTCCCATCTCGGCTATATCAAGCGTACCCCCCTTGCGGAATACAGGTTGCAGAACAGGGGCGGTGTCGGCTCCCGTGGAAGCGTTACGCGCGAAGAGGATTTCATCGAGCACATTTATGTGGCCAATACCCACAGTACGATGCTGTTCTTTACCCGGAACGGAAAGTGTTACTGGCTGAAGGTATATCAAATCCCTGAAGGCGTGAAGGCCTCAAAGGGACGTGCCATACAGAATATAATCAATATCGAGCCGGGAGACAAGGTGTGCGCATATATTAACGTCAGGGATCTTGATGACAAGGAATATGTAGACGGCCATTACATACTGCTCGCCACTACAAGGGGGACCGTCAAGAAGACATCCCTTGAGGCTTATTCCAGGCCGAGGCAGAACGGGGTCAATGCCATAACCGTAAGGGACGGCGACTGCCTTCTCGAGGCTGCCCTGACCGACGGCGACAGCGACATACTTATTGCCGCCCGCAAAGGCAAATGCGTACGTTTCCACGAGTCAACCGTCAGGCCCATAGGGCGGACAGGTGCAGGTGTCAGGGGCATATCCGTGGAGGACGATGACGAGGTCGTAGGCATGGTCTGCACAAGGCCCTCTTCCGACGAACAGCCGGAACATATTATGGTTGTCAGCGAGCACGGTTATGGCAAACGTTCGCTTATAGATGATTACCGCGTTACGAACAGGGGCGGTAAAGGGGTCAAGACTATAAATATTACGGAAAAGACAGGTGCGCTGATTGCCGTCAAGGCCGTTACGGATGACAACGACCTGATGATAATCAACAAGTCGGGGATTATTATCAGGCTATCTGTTTCGGATATAAGGCTGGCCGGCCGTGCGACTCAGGGCGTGAAGCTTATAAACCTCAGGGACGGGGACAGTATAGCGGCGGTATGCAGTGTGAACAAAAGCGATGACAGGATTGAAGAAAACCAGGATAATGTATAAATAATAAAAACCTTAACATTTATGAAACGAATATTGTTGTTAGTCTCCGCATTGGCCATAACGTTTTCAGTATGTGCCCAGAACGCCCAAAGGTTGCTCTCTTCCATAGAGAAGGCAGAGCTTGCGACCCAGGACGCGAAGAAGAACGTGAAGCCGGCTACATGGATAAAGCTCGGTGACAGTTATCTCAATGCGTACAATTCTCTTAAGGGAGCTTTTTCCCAGCTCCAGCCGGGTTATACCCATGATGACGTGCGTCTGTACCTGACGACGAATGTAGGGAATCTCCAGTCTACTGTAAGCGAGAAGAAAATATATGACAATGTATATACGGTAGAAAGCTATGATTTCGTGGACCTTTACTATAATGCTGAAGGCAGGTTCGAATTTCTTGTAATAAACAAGAATCTCGGAGACTATTCCGTAGAAGCCTTGCTCGGCAACGCCCTTCAGGCCTATGAGAAGGCAACGGAAATCGATGCGTCAGGCTCCAAGGCGAAAGAGCTGTCCCGCAAGCTTGGAGAGTTGAACCAGGCATTTAATTATGAAGCCGTGACGGCATATAATCTCGGAGACATGCAGCTGGCTGCCGGACTTTCGGCCGGAGCGGTGAAATGTTCAGACAATCCTGCCCGTAACGTTACCGATACGCTGAACATAAGGAATTCGGCGCTTTTCTACCTTTATGCCAATGATCTCGACAAGGCTGAAGAATATTTCGAGAGAAGCCTTTCCATCGGCGACTACCAGGACGGTTCAATCAACGCATACCTGGCCGATATTCTAAGCAGAAAGGGTGAAACCGACAGGGCGAAAGAGATACTTAACGATGCATTCGTAAAATTCCCCAACAGCCAGAGTGTCCTGATTTCCCTTATCAACCTTTATCAGTCCACAAACGATGACCCCGAAAAGGTCCTCGAGCTTGTCAGGTCAGCCCAGGCCAACGATCCCGACAATCCCCAGCTGTACTATACGGAAGGCAATGTCTACAAGGAACTCGGAGAGATAGAGAAGGCAAGGGAATGCTATTACAAGTCTTATGAAGTGGATCCCGCGTATGCATGGGGGCTTTTCGAGATAGGCGAGACTTATTTCGATGAAGCTCTGAAAATCCAGAAAGACATGAATGCCTTGGATTATAGTGATATTGCCGGATACGAGTCACTTTCGGCCAAATTCGAGGAAACTTTGCTGCAATCGATCGAGCCTTACGAGAAGGCTTTCGCCATAGCCACGGATGCCGAGTTGAAATCCGTAATAGCAAGCAACCTCAAGAACATATATTTCCGTTTCCGTGAGAAGGACCCCAAATTCATGGAGGGCTACGAGAAATGCAACGCATATCTCCAGAACTCCGGTGCGGCCGAATAGGCTTCCGTGAGCCGGATATGGAATGAAAATGGCGACCGGGCCCGGTCGCCATTTTCTATTCTTGCCGGTCTGCCGGCGGTTATCCGGCATCCTCATTCCGCTCCTGTACGCCGGTTTTAAGGTTGGCTGTAAGTTTCTGTACGAACTTGAGGCTCGGCAGGAACTCTCCGGCGATGACTCTCAATACTGTATAGCAGGGAATGGCTATAAGTATGCCGAAAATACCGCCCATCTGCCCGGCCATGAGGATTACGATGAATATTTCGAGCGGGTGGGCCTTGACGCTGTTGGAATAGATGAGCGGCTGGAATATATAGTTGTCGATGAACTGGGTGACCAGGAAGATTGCGAGGACGATGATCAGGTACAGTATGAGCGGCATGTCGATGCCTCCGCCCATATAGGTCATCAGCCCCATAAGTACGCCGAGCAGGTCGCCTATGAAAGGCCCTACGTAAGGGATGATGTTGAGTATTCCCGAGGCGAATGCCACCACTATGGCCAGTTCCGTGTCCATCCCCGCGATGAAGATAAGTCCGAGGCTGTTGATTATGCCTACGCCTATCGATTCGATGCTTATGCCCACAAAGTACCTTCCGAGCAGGTTGTTTATGGATGCGGAAGCGCGTCTTATGTTGTTTTCGTACCTGTCGGCAAAGATGGATGCCAGTGTGTTGGTTACCAGCCCGCTTTCCTTTAACATGAAAAATGATATGAATACTATGGAGAAAACGGCTATGGAGATATCGGCTATGAAGTTCGTGAGGGATGTCACTATGTTTGAAAAGCTCGATACCGTAGCCATGTTCTTGATATAGTCGAACGCTGCAACTTCAATCCTGAAGTCTTCTCCTACGGAGGGGAAAGTGGCTACGATAAATCCGTTAATCCTTTTCAGCGGTTCCGATACCTGGGCGCTCAGGCTGTTGAAGTCGGTGTTTTTCAGCACTGCGCTTATTTCCCCTATCATCGGGGCCAGGAGCAGGAAGAGTGAAAGTATCACGCATATCATGAGTATAAGCGTAATCCCGGCCGAAAGCCACCTCGGAAGCCTTACATGTACTTTTTTTATTCTTATGTCACACAGCAGGTCGGTGAGCGGCCTGCCGATCATTGCGATGACGGCAGATATGAGAATGTATATTATAACTGTCTTGAAATACCATGCAATAAATGCCGCTATTGTTACGACGGCGGCTATGATTATGTATTTGGCGAGCCTGTTCATGCTTTCTTCCTGGGTTTATTCATGCCCGTAACTGCAACCGTTGAAACAGTGGGTGCAAATCTGTTCCTGCGGGAGGCCTATGGCCGAAACCAGGCCTTGTACGGTGTTGAACTTGAGCGAAGCCACATTTATCTGCTTCCGTATGTATTCCACCATTCCCTTGTATTCCTCTGTTCCGCTTTCTACGTACCTGTCGAGATTTCTGTCATGTCTGCCTTCCTTTTCCTGTATGTACCTGCGGGTGATAAGCTCAAGCGGGGATCTTGACTCGGAAAAGTTGATAAACGGGCAGGGATATATCAGGGGAGGGCAGCTTATCCTTACATGGATCTCCTTTGCCCCGTAGTCGTAAAGGTTCTTTACATTGTTCCTCAACTGCGTGCCCCTTACGATGGAGTCATCGCAGAAGACCAGCCTGCGGTCTCTGAGAATACTGCCGTTTGGAATCAGTTTCATCTTTGCCACGAGGTTTCTCGATTCCTGGTTTACAGGCATGAAACTTCTCGGCCAGGTAGGGGTGTATTTTACGTATGCGTTCCGGAACGGCACTTTCTTCCCGTCGGAATATCCTATTGCCATGCATGTGCCGGAGTCCGGTATGGAACATGCGGTGTCGATTTCCGCCCCGTCTTCGGCAGCCATTTCGCGGCCCAGTCTGTAGCGGACTTCGTCCACATTGATATCCTCGTAGCTGCTGGCCGGGTATCCGTAATATATCCAAAGGAATGAGCATATCTGCATCCTCCTGCTGCGTTCCACGACAGTGGTGTAGCCGTCTGCCGTCATTCTTACGGCCTCTCCCGGGCCGAGGATGTATTCTTCCTTATAACCCAGTGTCGGGAAGCAGCATGTTTCTGAAGCCACGGCATGGGCCGTCTCTTTTTCCCCCTCGGCGCCCGTATCATCCTTCCGGCCTATAATAAGGGGAGTCCTGCCGTACAGGTCCCTGCATGCTATTATGCAGTTCTCGGTGAGAATCAGAAACGAACAAGAGCCTTTCACTTTCCGCTGCACGGCCCTGATCCCTTCTTCGAACGACGGGGAACAGGTGAGAATCTGGGCTATCAGTTCTGTCGGATTAGTCTTGCCCGAACTGAGCTCCGTGAAATTCTTGTTTTCCGCAAGCAGCTCCCTTTCGAGTGCATCGATATTGCAGATTCTTCCAACTGTGACAATTGCGAATCTGCCCAAATGGGAGTTGACGACTATCGGCTGGGCGTCGGTATCGCTTATTACCCCGATTCCCGCTTTCCCCGTATATTTGTAAAGGTCATGTTCGAACTTGACTCTGAAATAGGAACTTTCCAGCGAGTGGATGTCCCTTGCGAATATCCCGTTGCCGTTATATACCGCCATTCCCCCCCTGCGTGTCCCGAGGTGCGAATGGTAGTCGGTTCCGTAGAACAGATCATTTGTGCATTTCTGCGTGGAGATGACTCCGAAAATTCCTCCCATAAGCTGTATAGAATGCTGTTAGAAAACTTATCGCAAAAGTAGTAAAAAATCAGATGGAGGATAATGTACGGTTTATATAAATCATCGATTTTATTATTACGGTGACCGCCTCCGCAATAAGGCCGGAAACCCGTTCGTGGCGGAATCCGGGCAGAAACGGCAGGATGGACAGGGGCAATGCAGCACCGCTGAGGGGCGAGCTGAGTATGTTGGCTATTACCGAGAAATGTGCGAATGTGCCGAAGTGGGCCATCGCTACCGGGGCGGTGGCAATATGGCAGGATATTGTAAGGGCTATGCTCTTCCACAACCTGTCCCGCATGGCGCCACTGCCATGCGGCAGTCCGGCAATCCTCGGATAAATAATGAATATGGCGGCCATTGCCGAATATGAAAGCTGGAACCCGGCCCCGCATACGGCCGCGGGATCAACTGTTCCGATAATCAGTGCGCTGATTGACAGGGAATTGATTCCGTGTTTCCTTCTCCCGAGAATGTTGCCTGTTTCGTATATCGTCGCCATCACTACTGCCCTTAAGATTGATACGCCGAGCCCTGTGAATATGGAGAATCCCCACAGGGATACAATAATCAGGACAGATTTAAGCGGCCTTATGCCCCTGAAATTCCCTATGACCGACAGAATGGCGGACAGAATCCTGTACAGTATCGCTATGTGCATCCCTGATATGGCCAGCAGATGCATCGCCCCGCTTGTCCTGAAACTTTCGGCCGTGTCTTCCGAAATCCCGTCCATTTCACCGTATATGAGGGCCTTTACCATTCCTGCGACTTCCCCCTTGCCATAGATGCTGTCTATCTTTTCGGAAAATGCCTTCCTCAGCCTGGCCGCCCTGCATGCTATTCCCGGATGCCGGACTTCTTTTGTCCAGATGCTTCCTGCCGGGGTGCATGTGTAATAATATCCCCTGACTCCCATATAGGCTGCATAGTCAAACCGGGTGTCGTAGTTTTCTATTCTTCTTGGCAGCAGTACGGCCCGGATACTGTCTCCTGCATTGAAGCTTTCAGCCCCGGGAATCCCGTAAACGATAGTCCTTTCCTTCCCCGCCGACAGCTTCAGGAACCCTTTGCCTGAGCCCGTAAGGCCGCATTCAAGGATTTTCCCCTTTACGGCAACAGGCCTTCCCGATGCGAATACCGATTCTTCGGGCGCCGGGTACCGTAGGGAGGCGGCCATCGCACCGGACGCTCCGGAAAAGAAAAAAGCGGCCATGACGGCATGGATTTTAATCTTCGGAATGAATATGGCTGATACGGAGCATGTGAGCAGCCCGTAAACCAGGCAGGAAGCAGTCAGGATGAGATCCGTGTCGGGGAATGCGGACTGCATGTACAGTCCGGAAAGGACGGTGCCGGATATGAATGCAACCGTCCCGAAAGCCAGTATATTCTCCCTCCACATGCTCCCTTTGGCTTATTTGCATGCAATATAGAGAATAATTATGGAAATTCCTGCATTAATATGTAAATTTGCCCGACAAACCTGACAGACAAACATTAACTGATATGATAATACTGGTATTCAATTGCGGCAGCTCTTCGCTCAAGTATCAGGTACTCGATATGAAAGGCGGAGACGACTGCGCCTTGCTCGCAAAGGGCATAGTGGAAAGAATCGGGCTGGAAACCGGAGAAATTACCCATAAACCGTCCGGTAAGGAGAAGTTTGAGACCTCCAGGCCGGTTGCAGATCATACGGAAGGTATAAAGGCGGTCCTGGATCTTTTGACAGACCCTCGCTACGGGGTGCTCGAATCCCTTGACAGAATAGATGCCGTCGGCCACAGGGTGGCCCATGGCGGGGAAATGTTCCCGGAGTCCAGGCTGATAGACTCCGGAGTCGAGGCCGGAATCGAAAAGCTGTGTGACCTGGCTCCTTTGCATAATCCCGCTAATCTTTTGGGTATAAGGGCGGTAAGGAAACTCCTGCCTGAAGTCCCGCAGGTGGCTGTGTTCGATACTTCTTTCCATCAGACCATACCGGACTTCGCATACATGTATGCGATTCCCTACGAATATTATGAAAAATACGGGGCCCGCAGGTACGGGTTCCACGGAACGAGCCATAAGTTCGTCGCCCGGAAAGCCTGCGAGATTCTCGGCAGGGACATATCCGAGACAAAGATCATAACCTGCCACCTCGGGAACGGAGGGTCTGTTACGGCGGTCATGGGAGGCAGGTCGGTAGACACCTCCATGGGCTTTACCCCTACTGAAGGGGTGATAATGGGCACCCGTTGCGGGAATGTGGACCCCGGTCTCCTTACGTATCTGGCCGAAAAGGAGAATCTGGATGTAGACGGGATGAACAGGCTTATAAACAAGAAGAGCGGATTTCTCGGGGTTTCCGGAGTGTCTTCCGACTGCCGTGACATTACAGCGGCGGAGGAAAACGGGAACTACAGGGCGGGACTCTCCTTGAAAATGTTTGCCCACAGCGTCCGCAAGTATATCGGGGCCTACAGTGCGGTTATGGGGGGAGTGGACCTGATCGTGTTTACCGGTGGCATAGGGGAGAATGACGCACCCCTGCGCGAAAGTATCTGTGCGAACCTCGGCTATCTTGGCGTAGACTTCGATTGCGGGACGAATGCCGGCGTGAGGGGAAGCGATGCCGTTATTACCAGGCCGGGCTCCAGGGTGGCCGTCATGGTAGTCGCCACGAATGAGGAACTGGTAATAGCGCAGGATACCATGTCCATAGTACTTGGAAACAAATGAGACACATTTTATAAATAAAACAAATCATGATTACGAATTTCGAACAGATTTACGAAAGACTTCGCTCAAAGAGCAAAAAGCGTCTTGTAGCCGCATGGTCAGTCGATGACCACACTATTACCGCTGCGTACAAGGCTGTACAGATGGGAATCGTCGATGCCACTTTGGTCGGTGATACCGAGATGATAAGGCAGGTGTGCAGGAACGAGAACATAGACCCGTCGGTCTTTACGATTATACATAATGACAATGAACTCAACTCCATAGCCCAGGCTGTGGGAATGGTGAGGGAAGGCCAGGGAGACATACTTATGAAGGGCCTCTGCTCGACGGACAAATACATGAGGGGGATACTCAACAAGGAACGCGGCCTGCTTCCTCCCAAGGCTGTTCTGAGCCACGTCTGCGTCCTCGGAAACCCCAACTACCATAAACTCATCGTTTTGGGTGATATGGCAGTGATTCCCCTTCCGGATCTGAACCAGAAAATAGCCATTACCAAATATCTTGTAAATACCGCAAAGGCCCTCGATATTGCAAAACCGAAGGTGGCCCTGCTTGCCGCTACCGAGCAGATGCTTCCCGGCATGCAGGCATGCGTGGATGCTGCCATTATAGCCAAGATGATAGAAAGGGGGCAGATTCCCGGCTGCGTAGGCGACGGACCTCTTGCACTCGATGTTGCCATTTCGGCTGAGGCAGCGGCCATAAAGAAGCTGCAGAGCCCGGTAGC
Source organism: Candidatus Coprenecus stercoripullorum (assembly GCA_018715745.1). Classification (GTDB taxonomy): domain Bacteria; phylum Bacteroidota; class Bacteroidia; order Bacteroidales; family UBA932; genus Coprenecus; species Coprenecus stercoripullorum. Next base: position 7,232 of record DVLA01000064.1, on the reverse strand, counting down.
CGGCGATGCGGACTGCCTGCTCTTCCCGAATATTGAATCCGCCAATGTGTTCTACAAAGTAAATTCACAGCTTTGCAAGGATGTCAAGCAGGCTGCGATAGTAGCCGGGGCGATGGCGCCGTGCGTACTTTCGAGCAGGGCGGACAGCATTGATACCAAGTTGAATTCCATAGCACTTGCTGCTTTGTCGGCAAAATAGTACCATGACAGCAATATTGGCCATAAACCCCGGCTCCACTTCCACGAAAATATCGGTATTCGACGGGGAAAAGGAAGTATTTACAAAGACTTTGCGGCATACTTCAGAGGAAATGTCGCGGTTTGACAAGGTGATAGACCAGTATGAATTTCGTAAAGACGCCATAATCAATGCCTTGAAAGAGCATGGCATGGCTCTTGGCGATTTCAGGGCGATAGTCGGACGCGGCGGTCTGCTGCGCCCCATATCTTCCGGCGTCTATGCAGTGAACGGAAAGATGATCGAGGATCTGAGAAGTGCGCAGTACGGCGAGCATGCAAGCAATCTCGGCGGCATAATCGCGGATGCAGTGGCGAAGGCGGCCGGCAACGGTTGCCCCGCCTATATAGCGGATCCTGTCGTAGTAGACGAGCTGGATGATGTAGCCCGCGTAGGCGGTCATCCCCTCTTTCCACGCATCTCTATTTTCCATGCACTGAACCATAAGGCGATAGCCAAACTATACGCAAAAGAGCAGGGAACGCGCTACGAGGATCTCAATCTTATAGTGGCGCATCTCGGCGGAGGCGTAAGTGTTGCGGCCCACAGGAAAGGGAAAGTTGTGGATGTCAACAACGCCCTTTACGGAGAAGGCCCGTTTTCTCCCGAGCGTTCAGGCGGAATAAGCGCAAGGCAGCTTGCGGACGCATGTTTCTCCGGGAAATATACCCGTGACGAGATAAACAAAATCATATCCGGCAAGGGAGGGATAGTGGCGCATCTCGGTACGAACTCCTATAAGGACGTAGAAGACAGGATGGCGGCCGGGGACAAGAAGGCCAAGCTTATATCCGATGCATTCATATACAACGTTGCAAAGGCCATTGGGGGAATGGCCCCGGTATTCTCCGGGAAAGTGGATGCGATACTCGTTACCGGCGGTATAGCCTACGGTAAGGAAATAATGCAGCAGCTTGCTGATATGGTATCGTTCATAGCGCCCGTCAGGATATATCCCGGTGAGGATGAGATGGCTGCCCTTGCCAAGAATGCTTTTGCGGCCATAGAGGGCAGGGAAGAGGTCAGGACTTATTGACTTTTATCTCCCGGGAAGTTTTCCTGCTCTTTATGAGGAACAGGGCAAGCAGCCCGGCAGCAACGGCCCCTCCGGCTATATAGCCTGCAACAGGAGGCAGGAACAGGCCTCCGTCACTGTACGGGGCGATTATGAAATAGCTTACGCAGACAAAAGTCAGCATTGTAGCGGGAATTGACATTATTATATGGCTTTTCCCGCTTTTTGCAAGGTATGCCGCCGAAGTCCACAGTACGACTGTGGCCAGGACCTGGTTGCCTATGCCCACGTATTTCCAAATGGTGGAAAAGTCCACTTTGCACAGTATTAATGCGATTACAAAAACAGGCAGGGCAACGAAAATACGGTTCGCGATAGGTTTCTGGTTGTATTTCAATGAGTCGGCGATAACAAGCCTGAGACTCCTGAAAGCGGTGTCGCCTGAGGTTATAGGGCATACTACGACCCCGAGTATTGCTATTACCGCTCCGACCTTTCCCAACCAGCTCTTGCAGATGGTATCGACTATGATGGCCGGAGTCATCCCTCCGTCGGCAGCTGCATTGAGGCCTTCCGGCCCGTTGAAATATGCCATGGCGGCAGTAGCCCAGATCATGGCTACGATACCTTCGGCTATCATTGCGCCGTAAAAAATGGGACGTCCGTATTTTTCGTTGCCGAGGCATCTGGACATTATCGGCGACTGTGTGGAGTGGAATCCGGAAATGGCCCCACAGGATATTACGATGAACATCATGGGAATCAATACGTTCTTTTCAGGATTAGAATGGAAGTTCCTGAATGTGTCCGCTGTAAGCTCCACCATTCTGACTTCGCCCGAAAAGCCTTTCCATACCATGGCGGAGGCTACCGCTACGGCCATGAAAAGGAGGATGGCGCCCATGAAAGGGTATATACGGCCTATGATTCTGTCTATCGGGAGCAGGGTGGCTATAATGTAATATGCGAAAATTACGTACAGCCATATCCTTTTGTCCCAACCCGTCAGGGATTGCATGAGATCTGCCGGCCCGGTAACGAAAGACACTCCTACGGCAATGAGTATGAATGATGTGAATATCAGCAGAAATTTCTTTACCCCGGGTCCGAGATACTTGCCGACCATGTCCGGAAGGCTCATGCCGTCATTCCTTACAGACAGCATTCCGGAGAAATAGTCATGGGCTGCCCCCATGAAGATACATCCCAGAACAATCCACAGATAGGCGACAGGCCCGTAGGCCGCACCGAGTACGGCACCGAATATCGGTCCGAGACCGGCGATGTTGAGAAACTGGATAATGAAAATTCTCCAGGGTTTGAGTTCTTTGTAGTCAACTCCGTCCGCCATTCTTCTGGCCGGAGGCACGATCTCGGGGGATGCTCCGAAGAACCGTTCTATATATCTGCCGTAAATGAAATAACCGGCTATCAGGGCGGTTATGGAGACAAGGAATGTTATCATAGTCAGTCTTTCGTAAAAAAAATCGGTCCAAAAATATGGGATAATTCCTAATTTTGCAACCATGAATGCGAGAGTTCCAACTGAACTCGGGACCGAGAAGATCTCGGTATTGTTGAGACAGTATGCGGTTCCGGCTATAATAGCGATGACGGCGTCTTCGCTCTATAATATGGTGGACGCCATCTTTATAGGACACGGTGTCGGCCCTTATGCCATATCCGGGCTGGCTCTGACCTTCCCATTTATGAACCTGGCTGCGGCTTTCGGGACCCTTGTCGGTGTCGGGGCCTCCACCATGGCCTCAATGCTCTTGGGCCAGAAGAACTACGATATTGCGCGTAAGGTCCTGGGGAATGTAGTGGTCCTCAATTTTATAATAGGTATGGCATTTACGGTGGTCGCCCTTGTCTTTCTGGACCCGATACTGTATTTTTTCGGGGCAAGCGACCAGACAATCTCTTATGCGAGGGACTACATGCAGATAATACTCGCCGGTAATGTCATAACACATATATATTTGGGTCTCAACTCACTTATGCGTTCAGCCGGCCATCCCAAGAGGGCCATGTCGGCAACGATAATGACTGTCCTCCTGAATGCGGCCCTCGACCCCCTCTTCATTTTTACATTCGATATGGGAATCAGGGGGGCGGCTGTGGCAACCATCCTGGCCCAGGTCGTGGCTTTGATCCTTACCGTTGTATGGTTCTGCGACAAGCGGGAACTTATCCATTTTGAAAAAGGCATATTCCGTCTGGACAGGCGGATTGTCAAGGACTCCATCATAATAGGCCTGGCACCTTTCCTGATGAACTTTGTAGCCTGTTTCGTCGTCATAATCATAAATATGAGACTTAAGACCTACGGAGGTGACCTTGCCATAGGCGCCTACGGGATAGTGAACAGGATAGTTTTCGTGTTTATAATGATAGTATCCGGCCTTACGCAGGGCATGCAGCCTATTGCCGGTTATAATTTCGGTGCCAAGCAGATGCCGAGGGTGTACGAGGTGCTTAAGAAGACCATGATATATTCCACTGTCGTACTTACTACCGGTTTTCTTATATGCGAGATATGCCCGAGGCTCGTAATCTCCATATTTACGGATGACAGGGAGCTTATGGACATAGCCGTGCATGGCATGAGGCTCGTGGTAGCCATGTTCCCATTGGTGGCTTCGTCTATGGTTATCGGGAACTTCTTCCAGAGCATAGGCAAGCCCAGGCAGGCGATATTTCTTTCCCTTTCCCGCCAGTTGATTTTCCTGATTCCGTGTCTGTGGCTACTGCCTTTCTTCTTCGGGATTGCCGGCGTGTGGAGCAGTTTCATCGTTGCCGACGCGCTTGCATCGGTAGTCTCAATGATACTCTTGATTAATTTTATAAGACATAATAGGAACCATGAATAATCTGACTATCTGTATAGGCAGGCAGCTTGGAAGCGGAGGCCGCATTGTCGCCAAATTGATTGCCGAGAGGATGGGCATGGCGTTTTACGATAAGGAAATCATTACTGAAGCCGCCAGAGAGAGCGGGCTTGACAGGAAGTTTTTCGAAAAAGTTGACGAAAAGCCTTCTGCCGGCTCCATAGGCTCACTTTCGAGTTATGCAATGCCTTATTATGCGGGCTGTTATATGAATACCGCATCTTATCTCAGCAATGACAACCTGTTTTCTATCCAGAGTTCGGTAATCATGGCGCTCGCACACAAGGGCCCTTCGGTATTCGTGGGCCGTTGCGCTGACTATATATTGAGGGACGAGCCGGATATGCTGAGTGTATTCATAACGGCAAATACCGAGGACAGGATAAGGCGTGTGTGCGGGTACTTTTCCATAGATGAGCGTGCGGCTGCGGAGATGATAAGGGATGTGGACAGGAAAAGGGCCGAGTACTACAATTACTATACATTCAAAAAATGGGGTGACGCCGCTTCTTATGACCTGTGTCTCAGTACATCGGTCATAGGTGTAGAGGATACGGCCGAAAAGATAATCGGCGTCTGCAGGGAAAAGTTCGGTCAGGAGTAGGCGGGACGTGCACAGGTCGCATAAAACCGGCCCCCGAAAGTCTGACAAAAAACTTTCGGGGGCCTGCTCAAAAGACATTGTTGGATTATCTGGCCATTGACGGAGTCGTATTGGAAATAAAGTCGGATGTGGAGTTGTTGGTATCTACAAGATACCCGTTTCCGTCACTCTTTCTTATGACTGCCTTCCCGTATCGGTTGGGATCGCCGTCGGTTGTACCGCAGTATGCGTATCCTGCATCTAATGAAGTATCGAATGATAAAGTGAAGAATACTTCTTCAACACTGAGGTTGACTGCATCTATCACCCACGAGTTGGGGACTTTGTAGGCATTGGTTATGTCCATTGTGAAGTCTCCTGCCTGCGTGTGCATTATGTATTGCCCTTCCCAGCGGTAATTTTCAAGGAATTTTTCCATATCCATGTCGACTGGAGGCATTGCAATACAGTATCCTACGAATCCTCTATTGTGCATTGTCCAGATTGTGAGAGAATAACAGAACCATTTGTCGAGATTCGGAACTGCCGGGTTGTCTGTGTCGAGTACGGCGGAATTGGTGGATTCGTCATACCATTCGTAATCTGCTCCTGAGAGGTCGAAAGAATTATGATTTGCCGTTTTGTGATTCTGCGCATTGTTTGCTATCAATATCGACCTGTGCGGCTCTACCGGAACATCGGTGCCGCTGCCGGGAATTACGTATATCGCCTGCACTCCGCAGTACTCGGGTTTTATGTCTTCAATGAATTCATAGTTCTGTGCGGAGTTTATTTTGGCTTCCATAAACATCAGCCCGTCAGCATAGAGCGTCTCGTCGCTGTTGTTTGTGATTATGACATACTGGTCACCCTGATATATATCCGGCCGGCCAGTTTCGTCTATTATGTTGCCTGTGTAGAAGAGTTCTTCAATCAGGAATTCACCCGGGAATATATTGCGCCAGCTTTGTACCGCATTTATGGTTGAAAGTGTCTCGTTTTCGCTGTTGACGACTGTGATTGCGGCCGAACGGTCCGAACCGGAGCTGTTTTCCTCGAAATGCAGGGTGAAGTTGTCTTCATTTTGTCCTGTGACAGATATCCATGTGATGTCTGACGGAATGGAAACCCTGTAGGTATATCCGGCCGGGGCATCAAGTATTTTGTCCCCACCTCTCGCTCTTATTTCAAGTTTTTCGGTACCGGGGGTGACGGGAGCGTCTTTCCTTTTCTGTATAATGGTAAGACTTGCTTTGGCATTGCCTGAACTGTTCTCAGAGATTATTTTTACCGAGGCAGTCCTGTCCGTAGCATCAGTCCATTCACCGACGGTGATTTTTACCGTAGCATTGCCTTCTCCGGCGAGAGCATCGAAAGTGTACCATCCATTATTGTCGTAAGGGATGTGCCATGGACCGTTCGCGCTGATATTGAAACTGTGTGTCCCGCCTTCGGCCGTAAATGTTATTTCTTCGGGATCGATTCCGATAACGGGTGCCTCGACTTCTTTCTCACATGCAAAAAGTGAAAGAAGGAGAATTGGAAATAATAACTTTTTCATCTTTATTTGATTTATTTAGAAACATATTCCTAATTTGATTTGCAAGCCGTTGTAAATCCGGCCGGTATCGAATACCGTTATTCTGTAATCAGCATCGGCGAATATTGCCATCTTCTTTTTCCCGCCGATGCTCCTTTGTACTCTTGCAGTAAGCGAGACGCCGTATGCTGAACAGGACAGGGATTCGAAAACTTCCCGCACCATTTCGCTCATAGCCGCTTCTTCACATGCGGGGTCGATACGCAGACTCCTTTCACAGCCTATTTCAGCCATAAGTCCGCCCCGGAATGAGAACAGCCATGACTTTCTTATGAACGATACCGATGCTGGAACCTGTATGTTGATATGCCCGTATTTCATTTGTCTTTCCGGATAAACGTATACGGCCCTTGCCGTTTCTATGCCTGTGTGCAGAGCAATTGACCACAGAAACATGCCGCTCTCCCGTTGCATGTACGCTCCGGCCCCGAGAAATATATGATTATTGCCATACATCTCCATGCTGCCGAGCACATTGTAAATATCGGACGCACCGTTGTCGATGACCATTTCGCTGCCAATGCGTCCTGATATTGTCGCATGTGCGTATATGCCCCATTCAGAAGTCTTGTATGCAGTATAGAAACTGATTTCCGTTATGCTGATGGAAGTGATTGGAACGTCATTCTGGTTGCTGAGCAGCCTGTCTACTTTCATATTGCCGTACCCGGCGTTGCACAGCCAGCCTGTACCGTCCTCCGGTATCAGTCCTGCGGATATCCGGTATCCGCTTCCCCTGTGGTATGTGCCCAGGTATGCCCCGCTGCCGGAAAACCGCTCATAATATGTTCCGAGCCCCGTCATGGGAATCTCCGAAGTATTGGCGCCGCCGGGATTATAGAAACTTACATTGGAAATCTGTCTGTATATCCTGTAATCCGCACTTGCTTCTATCAGATATCCGC
>DVLA01000063.1 GCA_018715745.1 Candidatus Coprenecus stercoripullorum | reverse complement strand
AGCCACCAGTAATTGCCGAGCCATACTACCCAGAGAATGTAAAGGACGGCCCAGAAGCCGAACTTGAACCATTTATTGTGCAGCAGAGACCTCACGGATGTCCCGATATCGTATTATTTCTTTACGGAATTTACAACAGCCTCAAAAGCCTGAGGATTGTTCATGGCAAGGTCTGCAAGCACCTTGCGGCTCAGACCTACATTCTGTTTTGAAAGAGCCCCTATGAACTGGGAATAGCTCATACCGTGCTGTCTCGCTGCGGCATTGATTCTCTGAATCCATAAAGCCCTGAAATTACGTTTTTTGGTTTTGCGGTCACGGTAAGCATAAGTCAGACCTTTCTCATAGGTGTTCTTAGCTACTGTCCAGACATTTTTCCTCGAAAGGAAATTACCGCGTGTCCGTTTCAGAATTTTTTTACGGCGGGCTCTCGAAGCCACCGAGTTTACTGATCTTGGCATACTACTACTTTTTTTCTTTTAAGAATGTCAGCGCCCTCCCCTGTTGAGAGTCTTATCCTGCTGTACATCCAGTTAAACAATAATTTTACTTCAGACTAAGAAACGGCTATCATTTCCTTTATTCTCCTCGTGTCACAAGCATCGGCAACCACAACCTTGTTGAGATTCCTTTTCTGCTTGGTGGTCTTCTTCGTGAGAATGTGGCTATGATAAGCGTGTCTTCTCTTGACTTTTCCGGTACCTGTAAGCACGAAGCGCTTCTTGGCTCCGGAGTTGGTCTTTAATTTTGGCATTGTTTTAAATATTTTTGGTTAAACTGTTATTTCTTCTTATTGGGCGCAAGCATCATTATCATCCTCTTGCCCTCAAGTTTCGGCATCTGCTCCGCCCTTCCGTAATCTTCCAGTTCAAGGGCGAATCTGAGCAGGAGCTTCTCTCCCTGTTCCGAGAAAAGAATCGAACGTCCCCTGAAAAACACATAGGCCTTGACTTTCGAACCCTCCTGCAGGAAATTGGCCGCATGCTTGAGCTTGAACTGGAAATCATGCTCATCGGTATTCGGCCCGAAACGGATTTCCTTTATCACTACCTTGCTCGCATTGGAACGCATCTCCTTCGCCTTCTTTTTCTGCTGATAGAGATACTTCTGGTAATCGATTATCTTGCATACTGGCGGATCTACCTTGTCGGATATCTCCACCAGATCGAGTTCCATACCTTCTGCCATCCTAAGCGCCTCTGCAAGAGAATAAATACCCTGGGAAGCAATATTGTCCCCCACCAGACGGACCTTCGGGGCGGTTATCTCGTCATTCACTTTCGGACCATCCTTGGACGGCTTCTGAGACCTGTTGTCTCCCTGCGGACTGCCGCTTCTGAGAGGCACATTCGGTCTCGGCGCACCCGTAAACGGGCGTTTTTTGTTCGGCGTTGCGATAAAAAAATCCTCCTATTTAGTTATTTAATCATTTTATTGACCTCGTCACCTATCATTCCGGCAAATTCCTCTACTGTCATGCTGCCTTTGTCCCCTTCTCCCTGCCGGCGGACCGAAACGGTACCGGACTGTTCCTCTTTCTCGCCCACAATCAGAAGATAGGGTATGCGCTTAATCTCGTTCTCCCTGATTTTCTTGCCGATAGTCTCGTTCCTGTCGTCAATTAGGGCGCGAATATCGTTATTATTAAGGAATTCACCAATTTTTTTTGCATAATCATTATACTTTTCGCTGATAGGAAGCACAGCCACCTGATCGGGGGTGAGCCATAACGGGAACCGTCCTCCGGTATGCTCGATAAGCACGGCCACGAATCTCTCCATCGAACCGAAAGGCGCCCTGTGTATCATTACCGGACGGTATTTCCTGTCATCGGCCCCGGTATATTCAAGGTCGAAGCGCTCAGGCAGGTTATAATCCACCTGTATCGTCCCGAGCTGCCAGCGGCGTCCTATGGCATCCTTCACCATAAAGTCGAGCTTAGGGCCGTAGAATGCGGCTTCCCCATATTCTACAATGGTCTTGAGTCCCTTTTCCTCTGCAGCCTCGATTATCGCAGCTTCGGCCTTCTCCCAGTTCTCGTCAGAGCCTATATACTTGCTGCGGTCTTCCTTGTCCCTGAGAGAGACCTGGGCGATATACTCGTCGAAGTCCAGGGTCTTGAAAATATAAAGGACTATATCTATCACCTTGCAGAATTCCTCCTTGAGCTGGTCGGGACGGCAGAAGATATGCGCATCGTCCTGTGTAAACCCGCGTACCCTGGTAAGGCCGTGCAGTTCCCCGCTCTGCTCATATCTGTACACCGTGCCGAATTCGGCAAGACGCAGCGGAAGATCCCTGTACGAACGCGGCTTTGTCCTGTATATCTCACAATGATGGGGACAGTTCATGGGTTTGAGCAGAAATTCCTCGCCCTCCTGAGGGGTTGTAATGGGACGGAAAGAGTCCGCGCCATACTTGGCGTAATGCCCGGAAGTCACATAAAGTTCCTTCTGCCCTATATGCGGAGTGATTACCTGCTGGTAACCGTATGCTTTCTGCACCCTCCTGAGAAACATTTCCAGCCTTTCGCGCAAAGCGGCACCCCGCGGAAGCCACAAAGGCAGGCCAGCCCCTACCCTGGGCGAAAAGGCAAACAGTTCCAGTTCCCTGCCTATCTTCCTGTGATCCCTCTTCTTGGCTTCTTCCATAAGGGCCAGATACTCGTCAAGAAGCTTCTTCTGAGGGAAAGTAATGCCGTAGATACGTGTCAGCATCCTGTTTTTCTCATTCCCCCTCCAGTAGGCGCCGGCTATCGAAGTAAGCTTTACAGCCTTGATTACCGATGTGTCGCGCAAGTGAGGGCCGCGGCAGAGATCGGTAAAATTACCGTTCGTATAAAACGTTATCGTCCCGTCCTGAAGGTCGCCTATCAGTTCGCACTTGTACTGGTCCCCCTTTTTCGAATAAGTCTCCATGGCCTCGGACTTGGAAACTTCCCTGCGTACGAATACCTCTTTGCCGCGGGCAAGCTCCGTCATCTTGTCCTCTATCCTTTTCAGGTCGGCCTCGGTTATTGTCCTGTCACCCAAATCCACATCATAATAGAAGCCGTTTTCTATGGACGGCCCTATGCCGAACTTGACACCCGGATAAAGGCTTTCCAGGGCCTCCGCCATCAGGTGGGATGAAGAATGCCAGAAAACCGACTTCGCCTCGGGATCCTCCCATTTGTGGAGTTTCAGGGACCCGTCCGACATCAAAGGAGTCTCAAGGTCGCACACTTTTCCATTGTAAGTAGCCGCCAACACTTCTCCGGCAAGTCTCGGAGATATGTCCCTGGCTATCTGGTAAGGGGTAGTACCCTCATTGTAACTTCTGACACTGCCGTCAGGAAAGGTTATGTTTATCATATCTGCGGTTAATTTCCAAAAAACAATTCAATCTGCAAAGTTAATGTTTTTATACTATTTTTGCATCCAAAATCTTATTATCACAATGGAGAATAAAACCAACTGGGCTTCAGCCGCACAAAACGGGCTCATACTCTCGCTCGTCACCATAATTTTCATGCTCGTATCCACTTTTGTCAAGAACGGGATGCTTCTGAACTGGATAATTACCATAGCGAAAATATCGTCAGTGATAACGGTCCTGTTCTATATCATGAAGAGAGACTCCGTCTCGGCCGGCGGGAGAACCTACGGCGGTTCTTTCAGGTACGGCATGGCCGTATGCCTGTGTTCTTCCGTGGTATGCACATTCTTCCTTGCCCTGCTTTACCTTGTAATAATGCCTGACACGCTCGACCAGATGCTGCAGTTCCTGTACGGACAGTTGGAAAACGCAGGAATCGGCGGGCTTATAGACTATGACACCATGAGAAAGGCTCTCCCGGCCTACCTGTGCATCGGAGGGTTTCTCAACTGCATCATCTGCGGGCTGCTGTTCACGGCAATAATAGCGTCATTCACGAAGAAGAACGTCCTCCCATTCTCTGAGACGGACGGGCAAAACGACTGAGTCCATGCAACTCTCTATAGTAATTTCCCTATACAACGAGGAGGAGTCCCTCAAGGAGCTTACGGATGCCATAAGACAGGTAATGAACACATTTCCTGCAGGCACATCTTACGAAGTGCTTATGATAGACGACGGCAGCACCGACAGTTCGTGGAAGACCATCCGGGAACTGTCCGAAGCCGACACGCATATAAAAGGCATAAGTTTCAGGCGGAACTACGGTAAATCCGCAGCCCTGCAGACAGGGTTCCAGCATGCTATGGGCGATGTGGTGATAACCATGGACGCCGACCTGCAGGACAGCCCGGAGGAAATCCCGGAACTGTACCGCATGATAAAGGAAGATGGTTACGATCTGGTTTCGGGATGGAAAAAGGTGCGTCACGACAATACTTTCACGAAGAACATCCCCTCCAGGATATACAATTTTACGGCGAGAAAAGTCACCGGGCTCAAGCTGCATGATATGAACTGCGGCCTTAAGGCCTACAGGAATGAAGTCGTAAAGGACATCGAGGTATACGGGGACATGCACCGGTATATCCCCTATATCGCAAAAAACGCCGGATACACCAAGATAGGCGAAAAGGTCGTGGTTCACCGCAAACGGAAATACGGCAAGAGCAAATTCGGCATGAGCCGATTCTTCAACGGCTTCCTTGACCTGCTGACCATAGCGTTCCTTTCCGGTTTCGGGAAAAAGCCCATGCACATATTCGGGGTATGGGGTATAGTGGCTTTCCTGGCCGGATTCATTATTGCGCTATGGCTGATTGCGGACAAAGTCATCGCCCAGGTACACGGGCTAAAATTCAGGCCAGTAACGGACCAGCCCCTGTTCTATATAGCACTGCTTGCAAT
>DVLA01000062.1 GCA_018715745.1 Candidatus Coprenecus stercoripullorum | reverse complement strand
TCAACTCTTTCAGCGGAATATCCTCACGCTTGTAAGTATGAGGCAGGAACTCGCGGATATGTTTGCAGACGGTCACATAACGTTGGTACGTTCCTTTTGCCCTGCTGTATCCCACTTTCTTGGCAAACTCGCTGTTATGTTTGTCAAAAAGTTTCAATAGAGTTTCCTGCTTGATACCAATACCGAGATAGGCATCTTTCAACTTGGCGGCAGTGACATACCCGTCAGCCTGCATTAGCTCTTGATAACGCCGGTTTACTTCCACCCGGATTTTATCAACGGCAATGTTGATTTTCTGTGCCTCAATGCTTTTGCCCGATGCCCTGTTGTTTTTCACGTCCCACAGACGCAAAGGTACATCCATCTTGCAACTGAACTGCTTGATTTCTCCGTCCACCGTAAGGCGGCACATCAAAGGCAGGTTGCCATTAGGCTTTTCGCTGCCTTTCTTTAAGTAGAATAATACTTTAAAGGTACTTCGCATAACTCACTTTTTATGGTTACAAAATTAATTTATAGTGAGTTACAGACAGCTATGACACATAATGCAAAACAGTGTAATACATCGGTTTAGCTCTAAATCGCCTCTATTACTTATGGTAATGATGTGGTAACTGAACTCTTGCACCGTTTGGCTATATTATCGTTTCCCTTGGCTTTTTGCCGAGAGCAAAATATAGCGTAACAAACGCTTTTTCAGTCAGTTCGCTACGCTTTTCTCAATTTTGTATTCTCGCTATGTGTTTATTTTATAATGCTTCCTCGATTTTCAGGAGATTCATTTTTGCCCGGGTACCTCCTCCGTAGCCTGTTATCGCACTGTCGCTTCCTATGACTCTGTGGCATGGTATGAATATCGACAACGGATTGGCGCCTATGGCATTTGCTATGGCACGGACGGCCTCAGGCCTGCCTGCATGCAAGGCGACATCCCTGTAGGACACGGTCTTCCCGAAAGGTATCTCCGACAATATGTCCCAGACGGATTTCTGGAAATCGCTTCCTATGGGGAGCAGAGGAATATCGAATGTTTTCCTTTCTTTCCGGAAATATTCATCCAGTTCCCGGAAAGCCTTTTCTGTTATAATGTCCGTCCCCTCGCCGAATACGGCCCCGGTCATCTTCTTCAGCCGTCTTTCCACCCTTCCCGGATGCAGCTCATTCACCCAGTTGCAAAGGCAGAGCATGCCGTTGTATGAGCCTAATATCAGATTCCCGCACGGGGAATGGTATATTCTTGTGAGTATTGTATTGTCATTCATGTCTTGCCCTGTCTGTACTTTCTCCTGCCACTGCCCAGAGGTAGAGGCTGGCTACGCTTCCGCACGGCGAATACAGCCTGCGGTACTTTTCAAAAATGTTGCAATCTATGCTTCCGAGTCCGTGTACAATACACAGTCCGCGCCTTATGGCGAGATCCCCGTAACTCAGGATGTCCGGACGCTGCATGGAAAACAGCATGAGCATCTCGGCGCTCCATCTGCCGATTCCGTCAAGGCTGCACAGTATGTCCGCAACTTCCTGTTCGGGCAATCCGTGCAGGCTCTGCAGGTCGATGGCCCCGTCACGTACCTTGAACGCGGCATTCTTTATATATGCGACCTTCCTCGAGGAGATGCCTGTCCCCCGTATCATTTCGTCCGGAGTGCCTATTATGCTTTCAGGGGTGATATCCCCGATAAGGTCCTGCATGCGGGCCCAAAGCGTACTGTGGGCCTTTGTTGAGACCTGCTGCCCTGTTATCGAATGGACCAGAGCAGTAAACAGGTCGGGGATAACGGCCCTTTTTACATGGCCGATTCTGTCTATGACCTGTCCGAGAGCCCCGTCCCTGCCTTTAAGATAGTCGGTCTCCTTTTCCGAATAACTGAAATAACATTCTTCTTCCATTGTTTCCCGTATGCCGTCCGTTGTGCAAATATAGCATATTGCGTACTATTTTTCCTAAGGCGGTCCGGGCGGTACGGCCGACGGGAAAAATTCTTAATTTTACGTTCCGAAAAATGATGTGATATGAGCAGAAATGAAATGACATCGAGGCAGGACAAGCTCGAGGCTTTCGGAAGGCTTCTTGACATACTTGATGAATTGAGGGAAAAATGCCCTTGGGACCGTAAACAGACAACCGGGTCTTTGCGTCCGCAGACGATAGAGGAGGTCTATGAACTCAGCGATGCTATTATGCGCGGGGATGACAGGGAGATATCCAAAGAACTCGGAGACGTATTGCTGCATGTGGTATTCTATGCCAAAATCGGGGCCGAGAAAGGTGCATTCGATATAGTGGATGTGATAGACAGGCTGTGCGACAAACTGATATACCGCCATCCGCATGTCTTTGGAGAAGTGCATGTTGATGGGGCGGATCAGGTTGTGAAGAATTGGGAGGAGTTGAAGACAAAGGAAAAGGACGGGAACAGGCGGATACTTTCAGGAGTGCCGGTCTCCCTTCCTCCGCTGTTGAAAGCCTACAGGATGCAGGACAAGGCCAGGGCCGTAGGCTTCGACTGGGAAGAGCGTCCGCAGGTATGGGACAAGGTCGCGGAAGAGATGGGGGAGTTCAGGGTCGAACTCGGTAAAATGGACGCATCCGACCCTTCGGCCGTACGCCGTGCTGAAGGCGAGCTCGGAGACCTGTTGTTTTCAATAGTGAATGCCGCCCGCCTGTATGATCTCAACCCCGATACCGCCCTTGAAATGACCTGTGCCAAGTTCCGCCGCCGCTTCACTTATCTTGAGGAGCATACTATCCGCCGGGGAAGGTCCCTAAAGGATATGACGCTTGCGGAAATGGACGCTATATGGGACGAGGCGAAGACATTGGAAAATGAAGGGAAACTCTGAAACGTATTTACCCGATTTGTGGCAGGAGAGGACATCCCTGCTTCTTGGGGAGGATGCCCTTTCAGTATTGAGGGCGTCTTCGGTTGTGGTGGCCGGTCTCGGCGGGGTGGGGGCCTATGCTGCCGAAATGATGGCAAGGGCAGGTATAGGGAGGATTGTCATAGTGGATTCTGACAGGGTTTCCGCCAGCAATAAGAACAGGCAGCTGCTGGCCACGGATTCGAATATCGGCAAGATGAAAACCGAGGTGATGGCTTCCCGCCTCAAGGATATAAATCCCGGACTGGAAATCGTCTCCGTTTCCGAATATCTCACTGAGGATAATGTCGAGGCATTGCTTTCACCTGCCGGCAGGGTGGATTTCCTGATAGACGCAATCGATACCCTTTCTCCCAAGATAGCACTGATGGCATACTGCTACCGTTCGGGAATCCCCATTGTTTCATCTATGGGCTCCGGCGCCAAATTGGATGCAACGAAAGTGAGGCTTGCAGACCTTTCGAAGTCATACAACTGCCCCTTGGCGTATATCATCCGGAAAAAATTGCGGAAGATGGGTATAACCAAAGGCATACAGGTGGTTTTTTCGGAAGAGCTGCCGGACAGGCGGTCCATAGTCCCCGTTGAAGGGGAGCGGAACAAGAAGTCCCAGGTCGGTACGGTCCCTTATCTTCCTCCGGTATTCGGGTGCGTGTGCGCGCAGGCAGCAATTTCCGGAATACTCGGGCGGAAGCCTGACGGCAGCGGGGCAGGAAAGAAATTGCCTGAAGACCCGCGGGATATTAATAATGACAAAATGATGGATTCTCAAATTGAATTGCGCATAGCGGATACTACTGTATGCGCCTGGTTCGCGGATGCGGCCGCCCTTTATCTTGAGGCTTTTCCGGAAGTGGAACGCAGGCCTCTTGATGCCCTTGAAAGGCTGGTGGACATGCCTGGCGGAAATTTCGTATTTTCCGGGGTGTTTGTAGAAGGAGAGTTCGGCGGATTTATTACCTACTGGGATTTCGACAGTTTCATATATGCGGAGCATTTTGCCGTCCTCCCTTCCATGAGGGGGCGCAATATCGGCGGGGCAGTCCTTGAACAGCTGAAATCC
>DVLA01000061.1 GCA_018715745.1 Candidatus Coprenecus stercoripullorum | reverse complement strand
GTCAGATGTGTATAAGAGACAGAGAACAGAAAAGGAAATATCTTCCCAAACTTTGTTCAGGAGAATGGCTCGGGGCATTCGGGCTTACCGAACCCAACGCCGGCACCGATGCGTCGGCCCAGCAGACCACGGCAGTCCTTGACGGGGACCAGTGGGTTCTCAACGGTAACAAAATCTTTATAACCAATGCCGGATACGCCCATGTATACGTGATATTCGCCATGACTGACAAATCCCTTAAAAACAAAGGTATTACTGCCTTTATCGTGGAAAAGGGCACACCCGGTTTCGAAGTGGGCAAAAAGGAGCTCAAGCTCGGTATCAGGGGATCTGCAACGGCTGAACTTATTTTTACCGACTGCAGGATTCCAAAAGAGAATATGCTGGGCAAGTTGGGAGGAGGCTTCGGCATTGCCATGAAAACGCTTGACGGAGGGCGCGTAGGAATTGCCTCCCAGGCGCTCGGCATTGCACAGGGGGCTCTCGATGAGACCGTAAAATACACGATGGAAAGGAAGCAGTTCGGGAAATCCATATCCCAGTTCCAGAATACGCAGTTCCAGATGGCGGATTTGAAGACCCGCATAGAGGCGTCGAGGCTGCTGGTAAGATCGGCCGCTTTCAGGAAAGACATGAAAATGCCCTATTCGGCAGATGCGGCGATGGCCAAGCTTTTTGCGGCCGAAACTGCCATGGAAGTCACTACAAAGGCCGTACAGTTCCATGGGGGCTACGGATACACCCGCGAATATCCAGTCGAAAGAATGATGCGCGATGCAAAGATTACCGAGATATATGAAGGCACTTCCGAAGTGCAGAGAATGGTCATTGCAGCGGGCATGTTTAAAAAATAACCAGAAAAAAGCAGTTTTATGAATATAGTCGTATGTATAAAACAGGTTCCGGATACTACCGAGATAAAGATAAATCCAGTAACCGGTACACTTATTAGGGAAGGGGTTCCGAGCATCATCAACCCCGATGACAAGGGAGGCCTTGAGCTGGCATTGAGGCTGAAGGACACTGTCGGTGCCCATATTACAGTGATAACAATGGGCCCGCCGCAGGCTGACCTGGTTCTGCGTGAAGCGTTGGCAATGGGTGCGGACAGGGCGATACTGCTTACTGACAGGAAATTTGCCGGTGCTGACACCTTGGCGACCTCTAATGCCCTTGCCGGTGCCCTGAGAACTCTCGAATGGGACATAGTGATTACTGGACGGCAGGCCATAGACGGGGATACGGCTCAGGTAGGTCCGCAGATAGCCGAACATCTCGGCATACCGCAGGTTTCCTACGTATGCGGTGCGGAAGTGAAGGACAACGGCCGGAAACTTACTGTCAGAAAAGAGACGGAAGAGGGCTACCAGATTCTTGAAGCTGAAACTCCATGCCTGCTTACAGTACTCTCTTCAGCTGTAAAGCCGAGGTACATGAGCGTTCCCGGCATTGTGGATGCATATAACAGGAATGTCGAGATATGGGGTGCGGACAAAATAGATGTGGACGAGTCCAGGCTGGGGCTCAAGGGGTCTCCTACAAAGGTCCAGAAAGCTTTCACCAAAGGCCTGAAACAGGCTGGGGAAGTATTCGAGACAGAGCCGGAAGAAGCCGTAGGCATCATAATATCGAGGCTTAAAGAAAAATTTATTATCTAATTCCGAAGAATTTAAGAAGATGAATAAGAACGACTATAAAAATGTATATGTCTTTGCCGAGCAGAGGAACGGCATTCTCCAGTCCGTTGCGCTTGAACTGATCGGAAAGGCATCGGATCTGGCAAGGGACCTCGGAGAAAAAGTAGTGGCCATTCTTGCAGGATCCGGGATATCCTCCCTGGCCGATGAACTTTTCGAATACGGAGCAGACGAAGTGATAGTTGCGGACCATCCTGAACTGAAGGACTATCTTACCGAACAGTACGCCCAGACAGTGTACCAGATTATCACGGCATTCAGGCCTAATGTGATCCTGTTCGGCGCGACAACGATAGGCAGGGATCTCGCGCCGAGGCTTTCAGCCAGGTTAGGGACAGGCCTTACGGCAGACTGTACCAAGTTGGAAATTTCCGAAGACAAACAGCTAATGATGACACGTCCTGCTTTCGGAGGCAACCTGATGGCAACCATCCTGTGTACGGAACATCGTCCCCAGATGTCTACGGTGCGTCCGGGAGTGATGCAGAAAAAGGACAGGATTCCCGGCAGGAAAGGCTCCGTAATCAATTTCGAGCCGAAAATCGACATGTCAAAAGTCAAGGTAAGGCTTATAGAAAATGTTGTACAGGATAAAGGCAAGGTAGATATCTCGGAAGCAAAGATCCTGGTATCCGGAGGACGCGGGGTAGGATGCAGGGAAGGCTTCGACAGGCTGGGCGAACTGGCCTCCGTCCTCGAAGCCGAAGTCTCTTCTTCCCGCGCCATGGTGGATGCAGGCATAATGCCGCATGACCGTCAGGTAGGGCAGACAGGCAAGACAGTACGTCCCGACCTTTATATAGCTGTAGGTATATCAGGGGCGATTCAGCATTTGGCCGGAATGGAAGAGTCCGGTTACATAATTGCAGTCAATAAGGACAAATTCGCACCTATCTTCAATGTTGCCGACCTCGGAATAGTCGGGGACTGCAACAAGATAATCCCTCTGCTGACGGAAAGGCTGAAAAAGGAAATCGTAAAATGAAAAAGACAATCATGGGCATAGCGCTGCTTTCGCTGGCGCTGTGCCCTGTTGCAGGCTCCTGTGCACCTTCCGCACAGGACACATTGGACGGTAATGCCTTTGCTTTCAGATTACTCAGGGAAACAGTCCGCTCCGATGGGTCTTCGTCGGTATTCGTTTCACCGTTCAGCGCATCAATGGCCCTTACCGTTGCGGCGAACGGGGCTGAAGGGCACACACTGCAGCAGATGTCGGAAGTTCTCGGTTTCGACGCCCTTGACCTGGACGGTATTAACGGATATTACAAGCAGCTTGCCGACCGGATTACGTCTGACAGTGACGTAGTGATGGAAATAGCCAATTCCCTTTGGGTTTCCGATCAGATGAAGCTCAGGAATCCGTACATGCGCAAGGTAAGGAAGGGCTTCGGGGCCGACGTCTTTTGCAGGGATTTCTCACTGCCTTCCGTTCCGGAGGAAATAAATTCATGGTGCAGTGATAAAACTGAGGGAAAGATAGACAGAATAATTGAGAACATCAGTCCTGCCGACATGCTGTATATCCTTAACGCTGTCTATTTCAACGGCAACTGGACAAAGCCCTTCGATAAGGCGGCGACTGTCACGAAGGATTTCCATGCCTGGGACGGCTCCGTTCAAAAAGCGGATATGATGAGACAGACATCCGAATTCCCGTATTACAGCGATGACGGGTTAAGCATGGTGGAACTGCCATACGGGGAAAAGGGCAACTTCGTTATGGACCTGATTCTTCCCGACGAGGGCATTTCTATTGAAGAAGTGCTGGAGAACCTTGACGCCAGTACATTTTCAAGGATATGTACATCAATGTCCTGTCCCAAGGTGTGTATAGAACTTCCAAAGATGGAACTTGAGTACGATATCAATCTGAATTCCATATTACAGGGTCTTGGTATGAAAAATGCCTTTACGTCTGCGGCGGATTTTTCAGGTATGTCCAGAATACCGCTTATGATAAGCCAGGTCAGACAAAAGACTTACCTCAAGGTGGATGAAAAGGGAACTGAAGCCGCAGCTGTAACTGCAGTGTCCGTCATGAAAGCTTCGGTAAACCCCGAACCTCCGGTAAGATTCACCGCAGACAGGCCCTTTATACTTATTATAAGGGAAACCTGTTCGGGAACAGTGCTTTTTGCCGGGGCAGTAAGATCCCTGTGACACGAAGATGGTGACCCAAAAGGAGGAATTTCAAGGCTTGCGAAGATGAGGATTTCCGAATCAAGCGTAACGCAGAAATTACCCTTTTGAGTTACCCTCTTTCCTTTATCTGAACAGATTCTCTATCTTCCGGATGATAGTATCCCTGTCTTCTGTAAGCGGGATTACGGCCGATGGCTTGGCATAATATACCTTGTTTTCCGACTTGAAGAGTTTCTCGCCTCCTCCCGTTATATTCAGCATTATAATATCCTTAGTCCCGACTTCGCCTTTCTGTACGGCCTTATGCAGGCCAGCAAGGGCGACTGCGGCGGCTGGGTGAATGTCCACTCCTTCAAGACGTTCGAACATGCCAAGATATACTGACGCTTCATCATTGGTAACCGACTCCATGGATCCGCAGGTGTCCGACAGGGCATCGAAAACACCTCCTGCAATGGAATAGGGCGGTTTTCTATTTGAAAGCACCTTGGCCACTATGCTCCCTGCATGTACCCTGGCATTATCGTCATTGACCGGGAAGAGTTCCCGCTTTTGGGCACGCCACGCATCATACATGGGCGTAAAAGGGTGGTTCTGCATAAGGAACAGCCTCATTTTATTATTTCCGAAACGTCCGTCACCGGCCAGTCTCATGGAAGCCTCCCATGCGGCAATCCCGCCTGTACCGCTTCCGACTGCCTGAAAATATGCATCAGGAATCCTGCCTGTTACGGTCACTGCCGACAATACCGTAGTTCCCATACCGTCCCTGCGGGCCACATTCTTTGCCCCTCCTTCGTCCATGAACATATCCGACTCCCCGGCTATCTGAGAGAGGGTAATCGCATCAAAATAATCGCTGCCCCTGGGCGAGGACACTATTTTTACGCACTCATTCAATGGACGCTCGAAATACAGTGCGTCAATGTTATCTTCCGGTATGCACAACAGAAGCGGTATATCATTGTCGGAGCATACTTTGGCAAAAGCCCTGGCCGTATTCCCGGCCGACGCGACCACAAGTATCTTCCTGTTGTCCAAAGGAATCCTTCCGCAAACGGAATATGCTTCCGTTTCCTTGAAAGAGCATGTTCTCATAAAGGCCCCCTTTTCAGGCCAATACCCCGAGAAGGAGATATAAAGGTGTTCCAATCCGAGTTCTCTGGCAATTTTCTCGCTTCTGTATGTGACAGTTGTTGCCGAATCCTTGAGCAAACGGTGTATGGGCAGCCAGTCGGCAAATCTGTAAAATCCCCAGTCATCACCCTTTACATCAAGCCGGCTTTTACTGTACACTGTCCTTACAAGTGACGGGACAGGCGAACTGCTATCGGCCAATGTCCATCCCTCATCCTTAAGGTGGTTTCCTGTCGCGACATTGAGCAACTCATATTCTGTCGGTGTAAATTGCTTCATAAGCTGTTATTTTAGAGTGTTCGTCATATTGTTGAGTATTGTTACCGCAAAATCCTCTACCTTGACATTTGAGCGGGATGCGAAAGTCTTCAGGCAAAGGGGACATGCCGTAATGATTTTTTCAGGAGAATCATACGTCAGGTTCTCCAGTGATTTGTCGGTAATGCTTTTCCTGTCTTCATAAGATAATGTCAGACTGCCGAGGCTGCCTCCGCAACAGATGCTTTCATCCCGGTTCTGCCTTGCCTCTACGAGTTCCCCGACCTGGCGGAGGAGGACTCTCGGTTCTTCATAGATGTTGCAGCCGCGGCCAAGTTCGCATGGATCATGGTATACGGCTCTGACAGAGGACTTATTGAGCCTGAGCCTGCCCGATTTTGCCAGCGAATTGAAATATTGCGTATAATGGACTACCCTGATACCTGGAAGATTGTAATTTTCCTTAAATACTTTATAGCAGATAGGGCAGGAGAGCAGCAAGGTTCCTGCCCCGCTGGATTTGATGATTTCCGTGTTTCTGGCAATCAGCGCCCGGGCCTCATCGGACCTTCCGGCAAGAATCATGGGGCGTCCGCAGCATATGCCGCCGTCCTTGTCCATAAAACCGTAACTTATGCCGCATCTTTCAAGGACAGAGGTTACGGCCGAGGATATTACTGGAGTAAGCTGGGTCATGCAGCCGGCATAATACAGGACGTCTCCGTCATGCAGTTCCGGTACTCCAGCCTCTGCCTGTCCAAGATACGAGTAGTCATGGCGTATGTTGACAGGCTCGATATTCCGGTATGTAAGTTTGAGACCGCAGGAATCCACTCCGACCGGACAAACAGCTACGCATTTTCCGCACATGAGGCATTTGTCAGCTATCTCATTGCACTTGTCCCACTTGCGCCTTCTCAGAAACCTGTTATAATATACTGTCGCATACTTCAGGTTTTTTTTCTGTACCATCATGGGGCATGCGTCTATGCACATGCCGCAATTGGAGCAGGAGTATATTTCCGCTTCCGAATACCCCTTTCTCGGACTGGTAACTTTAATGCCTGCATTTCTCAGTATGATAAGGAATGCTTCTGTGGGAATGTGCATATACCTGGTAAACGGCAGCAGCAGGAAAAACAGTCCGAGTATACTTGAATATACCCACCACGTAGGTACGATATGATATGTATCGCTCAGGAAATTGCTGAACAGAAGGTACATGGGCCTGGTAAGGAAAGAGCCTCCGCTAATACTGGCAGTAAAACTCTCAGCCAGCAGCCTTACAGGGAAAATGGCCCAGAGGCAATACATGGCAACCCTGTCCGGCCACGAATTCTTGGTGGTGCGCCGCATTCCGAGGAAGGTTGAACGAATCCTCTTGAACATGGCCAGAAAGACCCCGCTCAGTACGACAAGGAGGAAGAAATCCATAAGGAAAAAGAAAAACGACCCCTTCAGCGTATGGTTGGTTTCCATTACGAAGAAACGGAAGAAGACAGGGTAGTACAGCGTAGATGTCCTGTCGGGCACGTAGAACCATGTCTCGATATGTCCGAGCACAATCAGCATAAACCATCCGAATGCTATGCTCGAGTGCATGTAGCCGAGCAGCGGCTTCCTTTTCCATATCTTTACATGCAGAAGGACATCGAAGATAATATCCTTGACATTCTTCAATATGAGCCTCGGGTTGATCAGGGAGAGGAAGAACTTCTTCTTGTCTTCCTTCGGCAGATGGATTATTACCCTTACAAGACCGATAAAAAGGTATATTAGCAGGAATGTCATGCCGATCATAAACGGCAGGACAAAATCGTGATATCCGTCTATAAATCTTTCTTTCACGTTATTCCTTCCTATATGTTTTACAGATAGACAAAATAAGGTGTCTGGTGTTAATGCCCCTCGGACATACTATATAGCATTTCCCGCAAAGCATGCATGTGGCTACCATGTCTATGGCTTCCCTGTCCTTGCCGCGGCTCAGGAGTAGTATTGTTTTCCGGAGATTCATTATTGAAAAACCGGCAGCCGTACAACTGGCCGCGCAACTGCCGCATGAAATGCATTTGATAGCATCAGGCTCGATTCTGCACAACTGCCTGAATGAAGCAAGGCCGGCATCATCGATTTCTATGGCCGAGCTGGGGGATACAGTATAACCGAAATCAATCATCTTGCCTCAGATAAAAGTCCGCCTCCAAAGCCGCGGCCCTGGCATCCGCCAGGGTTTCGGGCAATGTCTTTGGACCGGTACAGGCCCCGGCATAGAATATACCGTCCTGTGCCGATCTCTGGTCATTGTAAATCATGTCGCTCGTCTTGAAAAAACCATCTTCCCTGACCGAGAGGGAAAGCATCTTCGTTATGGCGGACGCGGAAGTATTCCGCACCATACCCGAGAGAAGCACGAGCAGGTCCAGAGTTATTCTCAACGGTTTTCCGGCAAGGGTGTCCTCTGCCTTTACCAGAAGTCTGCCGTCTTTTTTTTCAGCTACTTCGGATACCCGTCCCCTTACGAAAAATACTCCGTAGTCTTTCTGCGCCTCAAGGTACATGTCTTCATAACCGCGCCCGAACATTCTCAGGTCCATATAAAAACAGAATACGTCCGCATCCGGGAACATTGCCTTGATTTCGCAGGCCTGCTTGACAGAGGTGGCACAGCATACTTTGGAACAGTATCTGTTTCCCGCCTTCTCGTCTCTCGAACCCACGCAGTGTACGAAACCTATCTTTTTCGGGACAAGGCCTTCCGGCATGCCTTCCCTGAACATTCTTTCCAAATCGGCCGAAGTAATGACCCTGTCGTATATCCCGTAGCCGTATTCTTCCTTTTTTTCGGCCGGAAAGAGAGAGAAGCCGGTGGCAATCAACAGGGCGTCGGCGTTTATCGTAAGGCCGTTGGATAAAATGACAGTGTATTTGGACCCGAGTCTGTTTACCGACAGCACTTCAGTGTTTACAAACCATTTCACCCCCTCCATACGGCTGCGCATCTTCTCTATCAGTGGAGCCGCCTCATTTCCTTCAGGGAAAAGCCTGTCCCATTTTGCCAGATGGCCGCCGAGTACAGGGCCCTTTTCAACCAGAAACACCGTATAGCCTATGGTATTAAGGCAACTTGCGGCCTCCATGCCGCCCGGACCGCCTCCGATTATTATAATGTTCTTCTTCAGATTCTCCATATTAACACACATGTTATATGTCAATAGCATTTTATATTTACGGGAGATTCCGGCTTCCCGAGATCTTTTCCGCCTTTGCCGCGGTACTTGGCAGCCCTGTCGTATTCAACTCCCATTTTATCTAAAAGCGGCTCAACAGCCACCTGGTGCATTTGCAGACCTATGTCCCATGGATCATATCCCAGGACAAGGGCTGCCACTTCCTCGTATGAAAGGACGGGAATACCGTACCCAGGCGTATCGCCGTAGGTCTTTCCGGTAGTCTCGGCTATCACATACTGCCATCTGTCCAGGAAATAGTTGCACCCGGGGCAATTGGTTATTATCATGTCCGGCATGAAAGGCTGCATGGATTCGAACTTCTTATACGTATTGGAAAGGGAATAGCCCCTGTTCGCCCTTACAAGGTACTGCCGGAAACCGAAACCGCAGCAGTGCCTTCTTTCCGGATAATCCACTATTTCCCCGCCGAGCGCCTCTACCAGGCCTGACAGCACATACGGGTATTCGGCCCCGCCCACGGATTTTGAAGGGAACATTTTCGAATAGTGGCAGCCTATGTGCTCTACGACCCTAAGCGGCTTGCCAGTTTTTATATTAATCAGTGGCCTTACTGCGTTTTCTGAAACAAGATACCTGTATTTGAACATGATATCACTGGCATGCACTAAAAACCTGGGCTTGACGAACTCTCTTCTGCATGCATCCCAGAGCATCTGGTGAATCTTCGCCTCGACTTCAGGAAACTCTTCCCACGTCTGAAGTATCTCGGTATGGAGACCGAATGAGGTGACGCATGAAACCACGAAATTTTCGTATCCGGCTTCTTGCATAAGGGAAAACTGCCTAGCGATAATGGTCATCGAGGTTTCCTCCGGAGTCGTGTCGCTATGGTAGGCTATGCCGCCGCACGTTGTGTGCAGGGGATTCTCATAAAAATCCTTTCCGAACCTGTTGCGTACTATGTCCAGAAAGGCCTGCTCGGCACCTGGATTGAAATTCTGCCTTATGCAGCTTCTCGCATAGAAATATCCGTCGTCAGGTATTTCTTTCTGGAATTCAGACCAAATACGTTTCTTCCCTTCGTAAATCATCTTTTACTTAATTGTTAAGATGGTTACATTCTGTTTTGTTAAAGACTTTGTCGAAATATTCCTCTTCGCTCAGGCCCATCTCTTTTGCTTTCTCAAGGGACAGTGCCTTTATTCTGTCCACCCTTGCAGTAGCGCCGGTAACGTCGAATATTCTTTTAAGGTCATCGAGGGACTCCTGTGCAATCTTTCGCAGAGGGCCGGGGCCGTCGCCCCTGTAATTAGCCCCGACACGGTCGTAGACATCCTCAAGGTGCTCCTCAATCCATTTCCCTACAGTCCCGTATTCGGGATGGGATGCATATTTGAAAGTTTCAGGATGTACACAGTACCCGTAATTAAGTATATTGCCGCAAAGGACTTTTGCCAGCGCATACTGCTGCCTGCCCTTCTCCGACTCTACAAAGTATCCCAATTCCACGGAGAGGCTTCTCAAGGCTATTATGACCATTCCCGGCGCATTGGTCCTTGGACATCTCGTAACGCATGACATGCACTCGCCGCAATACCATATCATATCGCTTTTGAGCAGCTCGAGAATCCTGTCGTCATCCCTGCTCTGCACGATATTGACAATGTTTTTCGGATTGTATCTGTAAAATTCGGCTGCAGGGCATACGGCTGTACATGTCCCGCAGTTTATGCAGGCTTTCAGACCTTCCTTGAGGCGGTAGTCCTGCATCAGGCGTTCGTATAATTTCCCCATTTTATCTGTATTCGTCCCAAGATTTTATCTGCATGCTTTCCAATGAGTACGAGCAGAAGGCCATGATGAAGGCCGACGCCAGCCTTGCATTGGTTATAAGCGGTATGTTGAAGTCCACTGCGGCCCTGCGGATCTTGTAGCCGTTGTCCAGCTCCGCCTGGGTCAGGTTCTTGGGAATATTTATAACCAAATCTATTTTTCTTTCGTGCAGCAGGTCCAGGGCTTGCGGTTCGGAGGAATCTTCGCTGGGCCAATATACACGCGTAGCATTAATGTTGTTGTCCGCAAGGTATTTGTAACTTCCTCCCGTAGCGTAGATGCGGAATCCGTTCCTGTCAAGCAGGCGGCATGCCGAAAGAAGTTCCGCTTTTTGCTTACCGTCACCTGAAGATATTAATATGTTTTTCTTAGGTATGGAACATCCTACTGAAAGCATTGCTTTAAGCAAAGCCTCATTTGTATCGTCTCCGAGGCAGCCGACCTCACCTGTAGAGGACATGTCGACACCGAGCACCGGATCGGCTTTCTGCAGCCTTGAAAACGAGAACTGGGATGCCTTTACCCCGACATAATCCAGGTCGAACGCGCTTTTTGCCGGAGGAAGGGGGTGCTCCGAAAGCATCACTTTTGTTGCCAGTTCTATCAGATTTATCTTAAGTACTTTGGAAACAAAAGGGAAACTGCGTGAGGCCCTCAGGTTGCATTCAATTACCTTTATATCGTTCTCTTTTGCGAGAAACTGGATATTGAAGGGGCCTGATATTTTAAGGGCATCGGCTATCTTCCTGGATATCTTCTTAATGCGCCTTGCCGTCTCCACATAGAGTTTCTGAGGGGGGAACTGTATGGTTGCATCTCCCGAATGCACTCCGGCAAATTCTATATGCTCGGATATGGCGTAGGCTATGATATTCCCTTCATCGGCAACTGCATCGAATTCTATTTCTTTGGCATGTTCGATAAACTCGCTTACCACAACAGGGTGCTTCTTGGATACATTTGCGGCAAGCTTAAGGAACTGCTCCAGTTCGGACTTGTTGGAACATACATTCATGGCAGCACCGGAAAGCACGTATGAGGGGCGTACCAGGACAGGGAAGCCCACATCCTCCACGAATCCGTAGATATCTTCCAGGGACGTAAGTTCCCTCCACCTCGGCTGGTCTATGCCCAGCCTGTCGAGCATGGACGAGAAGCGGTGGCGGTCTTCCGCGTTGTCAATGCTGTCGGCAGTAGTGCCGAGAAGCGGTACACCGGCCTCATCCAGCCTTGTAGCCAGGTTGTTCGGTATCTGTCCGCCTACGGAGACAATTACTCCGTGAGGCCTTTCAAGGTCGTATATGTCAAGAACCCTCTCATAAGTAAGCTCGTCGAAATAGAGCCTGTCGCACATGTCGTAGTCAGTAGAGACGGTTTCCGGGTTGTAGTTGATCATCACACCACGCCAGCCGCTTTTGCGGATGGCGGACAGGGAATTGACACTGCACCAGTCGAATTCTACCGAACTGCCTATCCTGTAGGCCCCTGAACCGAGAACGATGACAGAGCGGCCGTCTCCCTTGTAGTCTACATCGGAAGCCGTTCCGTTATAGGTAAGGTAAAGATAATTGGTTTTGGCCGGGAATTCGGCTGCGAGTGTATCTATCTGCTTGACTACAGGAACAATACCAAGCCTCTTGCGATAATCCCTTACTGCCTTGACCATTTCCTCTGTATCTATCCTGTCCTTCAGTATGTGGCGTCCTATCTGGAAATCGGAAAATCCCTGGCACTTGGCTTTCCTGAGCAGCGCAGGTCCGAGATCTTCAAGGGAGTCGAGGGCGCTGAGTTCTGTTGATGTCCTGATTATATTGTACAGTTTGTCCAGGAACCATTTGTCGATTTTGGTAAGGTCATGTATCTGACTGACAGTGTATCCCTTAAGAAACGCCTTGGATATTACGAATATGCGGTTGTCGGTAGGTTCCCTGAGGGCCCTGTCTATATTCTCTACGGGAATCTCCTTGTTGGCAGTGAATCCGTGGGCGCCCTGGCCGATCATGCGCAGGCCTTTCTGGATTGCCTCTTCGAATGTCCTCCCTATGGCCATCACTTCCCCTACGCTTTTCATGCTGCTGCCTATCTCCCTTGAAACTCCGTGGAACTTGGAAAGGTCCCATCTGGGTATCTTGCAGACAACATAGTCCAAAGCCGGTTCGAAGAAGGCCGGCGTTGTTTTCGTTATGGAGTTCTTCAGTTCGTAGAGAGCATATCCCAGCCCGAGTTTAGCCGCAATGAAGGCAAGCGGATAGCCTGTAGCCTTCGATGCCAGGGCAGAGGACCTGCTCAGCCGCGCATTGACCTCGATTACCCTGTATTCTTCGGAAAGAGGGTCGAATGCGAACTGTACGTTGCATTCCCCGACTATCCCTATATGCCTCACTATTCTTATGGAAAGTTCCCTGAGCAGATTGTATTCGTAATTCGTAAGGGTCTGCGACGGGGCGACCACTATACTTTCGCCGGTATGGATGCCAAGCGGGTCGAAGTTCTCCATGTTGCAGACAGTGATGCAATTGTCGAACCTGTCCCTTACAACTTCATATTCTATCTCTTTCCAGCCTTTCAGGGATTTTTCGACCAGGACCTGCGGGGAATAGGAGAATGCCTTCTCCCCGAGCCTGCGGAGTTCCTCTTCGTTGTCGCAGAAACCGCTTCCGAGTCCGCCAAGGGCATAAGCGGCCCTCAGTATCACAGGATAACCCAATGAAGACGCCGCTTCCACCGCTTCTTCTATATTGTCCGCCGCATGGCTTTTTATGGTATGTACGCCAATCTCGTCCAGTTTCTTTACGAAAAGTTCCCTGTCTTCAGTGTCCATTATGGCCTGGACAGGCGTTCCAAGCACTTTCAGGGAATACTTATCGATAATACCTGAAGTATATAGACTTACACCGCAGTTCAGTGCTGTCTGCCCGCCAAAGGCAAGCAGTATCCCCTGGGGCTTTTCCTTCTTGATGACCTCCTCGACGAAAAAGGGGGTTACCGGCAGAAAGTAAATCTTGTCGGCGATTCCCTCCGATGTCTGGACAGTAGCGATATTGGGATTTATAAGGACCGTCTCTATGCCTTCTTCACGCATGGCTTTCAATGCCTGAGAGCCTGAATAGTCAAATTCGCCGGCCTCGCCGATCTTAAGCGCCCCGGAGCCTAAAAGAAGGACTTTCTTTATGCTTTTGTCAATCATTGTCAGAGCAGATTAATGAATTTGTCAAAAAGGAATTCCGTATCGGTCGGGCCGCTCGAGGCTTCAGGGTGGAACTGCACGGAAAAGTAGCGTCCGCTCTTATGCCTGATTCCTTCATTGGTACCGTCGTTCATGTTTATGAAAAGGGGCTCCCAGTCCTTGCCGAGGGTATTCCCGTCTACCGCATAGCCGTGGTTCTGGGAAGTGATGAAACAGCGGTCGGTGCCGAGCAGGCGGACAGGCTGGTTATGGCTCCTGTGGCCGTATTTGAGCTTGAATGTGGATGCTCCGGATGCTTTTGCAAGCAACTGGTTGCCCATGCATATACCGAAAACCGGCTTGTCTGCGGACAATGCCTTTCTGATGTTCTCCACTGCCGCCGTACAATATTCGGGATTGCCGGGGCCGTTGGATATGAAAAGCCCGTCATATTCCAGGCTGTTGAAATCATAATCCCATGGTACCCTTATGATTTCAATATTTCTTCTCAACAGGCACCTTAATATGTTATGTTTTACACCGCAGTCAAGAAGCACTATCTTTTTCCTGCCGCTTCCGTAACGAATCACGTCCCTGCAGCTTACTATCGCCACCTGATTCTCTGAACCGGGGTCGTAGGGAGGGGTCGCAAGGGACATGCCTTCAGGTATAATTGCGCCGGGCATGGAGCCGCGTTCCCTGAGAATCTTGGTGATTTCCCGCGTGTCCACTCCGAAAATACCAGGTATCCTGAATTCCTTAAGCCATGCGTCAAGGCTCTTGACGGCGCTCCAGTGACTGTAGTTGAATGAATAGTCGGAAATAATCAGGCCGCGGACATGTATCTTTTCCGATTCGAAGTTTTCGGAAATATTGCCTGTAACTTTATCTTCCGGCACCCCGTAATTGCCCACAATAGGGTAGGTAACGCAAAGTATCTGTCCTGAATAGGAGGGGTCCGTAAGGGATTCCGGATACCCGACCATCGCCGTATTAAAAACGACCTCGCCGTCCGCAGGGTATTCGTATCCAAATGAAAAGCCTTGAAATTCAAGGCCTGTACCGAGATGTAATGTCGCTTTTTTCATACCCAAACGCAAAAATAGCAAAAAATGCTTTTGGGGCGAGGATTATTCCTAAATTTGTTCCTGAAAAATTCCCGATATGAAAATCTCTTTCAAGCCTGAACGCATATTGCTGCCTGTATTGCTCCTTTGCATTTCACTGTCTGTTTCCGCTTCTGTGGCAGACACCGTATACCTCATGGAAATCAAGGGGGAAATCGGCAGGCCTGCCATGAGGAAGGCCAATATGGGCATAAAGGAAGCCGTCAGGATGAATGCCGACTATATCGTCATAGACCTCGATACGTACGGCGGTGCAGTGGATGCGGCCGACAGCATAAGGGCTGCAATAATGCAATGCCCGATACCTACAGCCGTATTCATAAGCAGGCAGGCCGCCTCTGCGGGGGCACTGATATCCATTGCATGCGATTCGATATACATGAGACGCGGCTCGTCAATAGGGGCGGCAACGGTAGTTGACGCCTCCGGCAATGTCATGCCTGACAAATATCAGTCCTTCATGCGTGGCATGATGAGGTCGACGGCAGAATCACACGGGAAAAAGACCGTAACGGTAGACGGAAAGGAAACCGAAGTATGGCGCAGGGATCCGTCAATAGCGGCAAAAATGGTCGATACGGCAGGAGTTATAAGCCTCACACCGGAAGAGGCCATTGCTTCAGGGTATTGCGAAGGCATGGCGGATTCCCCGGAAGAAGTTGCCGAGAAGCTATGCGGCAATGGCTGTACCATAACGGCCCAGGAACTGTCATGGACAGACAAGGTCGCTCTCGCCTTGCTCTCTCCGGTACTCCAAAGCCTGTTTCTCATGCTGATAATAGGGGGTATATATTTTGAATTGCAGTCTCCCGGAATAGGCCTTCCACTGGCAGCCGCAATAATAGGTGCGGTACTGTATTTCGCACCGCTTTACATTTACGGCCTGGCCATGCACTGGGAAATAGCGCTTTTTTTCATCGGCCTCATATTGATAGCAGTAGAAATATTCGCTTTTCCCGGATTCGGAATAACCGGTATAACGGGGGCAGCGCTTGTGGTCTTCTCCCTTTCGGCTGCCATGATTGACAATGAACTTATCCGAAGGCCGGCAGGAGGCATAAACTATATGGCAATTATCAAGCCTCTTGCATTAGTGACAGTTTCAGCCCTTGCGGCATTGGCCATATCCATCTACGGTGCCGCCAGGCTTTATCCGAAACGGAGATTCAGCATTATTGCACAGAAGAAGGAACTCAGGGCATCGGACGGATGGGTAGGCGTACCTGTCGGTGATATTTCCGGGTATGTTGGAAGTGAAACGGTTGCCGCAACGGGAATGTTTCCGTCGGGAAAGGTCTCGATAGGCGGCAGACTGTATGAGGCTACAATGGAATACGGGTCCGCGGAAAAAGGCGACAGGCTGAAAATCACGAGAGCCGGGGAGGGCAGGCTCTACTGTATCCGTCTTTGATATCAGCCTCGATAAGCCCTAACAGGGTGTCCACGGCATTTTCCTGGGGAACTGAACGCATTACGGGAGTCCTGCCCCTGAAAATGCTTACTTTGCCGCGTCCTTCACCGATATACCCGTAGTCTGCGTCGGCCATTTCGCCGGGACCGTTCACGATGCATCCCATAACAGCGATAGTGAGCCCTTTCAGATGGGAAGTCCTTTCCTTGACTTCATTAAGGGCCTTTTCAATATTGTACAGCGTCCTTCCGCAACCGGGGCATGCCACGTACTCGCATTTGGTGATTTTTCTCCTTACTGCCTGCAACAGGTTGTCTTTGAATTCGTCGATTTCCGATTTCCCCAAGGCTGTCCCGCCACAGTCAGCAGAAAGGTCAAAGTCATCTATCTTCCTGTCTGCCAACAATGGTCCGAATATGCAGGAAGCTCTTACAATAAGTTCTTCCTTTGATGCACAGTGCAATTTGATCGAAGGTTTTCCGGAAGATGGTATGACCGGCCTGCATGGATGAGAGAAATATTTGACAATCTGCTTTGCTACAGGAATTTCATTGACAGGCGGCTCAGTCAGCGAAACCCTTATCGTATCGCCTATCCCTTCCGAAAGGAGCGAAGCGATACCGACCGAAGACTTTATCCTTCCCATGTCCCCGTTTCCCGCTTCAGTGACGCCTACATGCAGGGGGAACATGTAGCCCAGTTCCTGCATTTTTGCATTGAGCAGGCGGTATGCTTCGACCATTACCGGTACATTGCTGGCCTTCAAAGACAGTACGACATTGAAAAAGTTTTCCTCGATACACATTCCGAGCCATTCCATCATAGCCTCCTGCATTCCTTTAGGTGTATTACCATAAAACTCTGTAATTCTGCTGCCTAATGACCCATGATTAATACCTATACGGATAGCTGTACCGTTTGCCTTGCATGCCTTTATGAATTCTTTGAACCTCAGTCTTGCCACCTCATGGTCCTTTGCAAAGTTACCGGGATTTATCCTTACCTTGTCGGCCACCCCGGCGGCTGCAATAGCCACTTCAGGTGAAAAATGCACATCGGCGACAAGGGGGATCTGCTCCCCGAGCCTGCGGAGTTCGTCCTTGATTTTCCCCAGAGAGTCCACTTCCTTGAGACCCTGGGTCGTAAGTCTTACCAATGAGGCACCGGCCATTTTTAACTCAATGCACTGTCTTACGGCTGCGGATATATCGTCCGTATCGCAGTTGCACATGCTCTGTATTACAATAGGATGTCCTTTTCCGATAATTACATTATCAACATTAGCAGTAATATACCTCATCTCTATTTAAGTCTTACATGAACTCCGAAATTAATGCCGGCGCGCCATGGATATGAATACAGCCACCAGTCGCTGCTCATTTTTTCAGGGTGATAAAGGAAAGCGAGAGAGTATTGGAACGACCCCTCTATGTGGAATTCCACCCGTCCCCACCTTAGGGCCACTCCGAGGCCGCCCATCGCCCCGTAGTCGTATCTTATGTCGAAACAGTCGAAACCGTTTTCCTTGGTAGTGGCCATCCTGTACCCTCCGAACATTCCTATGCTTGCCAATATCCGGAAATATTCCCCCAGATCCACATGGAAAGCCGATACGAAAGGTACTTCTATATAAGTTACAACCTGTTCAAAATTCTCATATTCGTATTTTCCGTTTCTGAAGCCGTATTTGCCGTATTTGACCCCGGTCTGCAGTCCGAAAATATCTATGGTTGACCACAACGGATGGTAATAGGTATATAACAGGGCTATGTTGACAGGTGAGTTGTACCCCTTTATCTCCATGTCAGGAGTCATGGAGACCCCGGTAAAGTCAAAACTGTACCTGACCCCTATAAGGTGCTCAGGGTACTTGACAGGCCTTACTACTACGGCCGTATCCCACTGTACACCGGGTACGACCTGATACTCTTCAGCCTTTTTGCGTTTCCTCTTTCCGCCATCCTGGGCCTGCATGTCAGGGACGCAGGCCAGGAAAGCCATGAGAACCAATAATATGTCGAATATCAATTGACGCTTCATTTGAACATTTCAGCTAAATCTATGGTCTGTTCCAGATCAGTCCTGGCAGGCAGTTCAAGTATATATGCATCATTGCCGAGGGAAGTGCTCGCCTTATACAGCATTACTTTCTCCGGCTGCTTTTTCTCAAGCAGGACTCCGGTATCAATCATCCCGTTCCCGTTCTTGTCCTCGGTAATCCTTATCGAATATTTGCCGGCCTTAAGATAGGGGAAAGGCAGTACGGCTGCGGAGTCGATGGAATATTTCCTGAATATCTTCTTTTTGTTTTCGTCAGTCAGTTCCACAATATAGTTTTCGAAGACATTTTCCATTATCAATGTTATCGAACTCAGGTCTTCCCCTTTGGGGAGACTGAATCTCTGTTCAAGGCTGTCACAATAGAAACCGTTGATATCCATAAACTGACGTCCGGGTATCTTAAGTGTATATTCAAATCCGACCGCAAGAGGTTCGTCCAGCCTCAGTATATAGCGCTTGATATCCGAAGTGTCGGTCTCCACCTTATACGAGGCAAGGGATTCCTGCTGCCTGGTATTGACGGCCGTTATGGTTACAGAGTCGAAAGGCGTCCGTATCATGGGGGTCTCGAACTGTATTACGATTCCGTCCTGATCGATATTTTCCGGATTTGCAGTCACCTTGTATTTTGCAATAGTATCCACTATTGCCTCCATTTCTCCCGTCCTTTCGTTCTTTTCATACTTGGGCCTGGGGATGGCAAGCCTGAGTATTTCCCTTGAAGGAACGAGAGTATGCAGGGTGTCGTCGGTCTTCATGTATTTGAGGCCGAGCTGCAGTGTATCGTGTACGCCTCCCTGTTCATTTATCCATATAGTTATGCTGTCCCTGAAATAATTGTACTCGAAAATGAGCTTGTCGTCGGGTATCCCCTGGATGGAGAGGCAGTCTATCTGCGGATAGGGGGCACCGAATTTAAGGAATATATGCCGGCGTGAAGGCCTTTCCCTTGCCTTGAGAAACTGTCTGGTGGATATTTCCTTGAACATGGAAAGGCTCAGTTGGGAGGGTCTTGACATGCATCCTGCCGTATCCGTCATGCTCCTGGCTACGAGTTCCGGGGTATTGTAGTGCATGACGGACGAAGGGATGACCAAAGTATCGAGAAATGCCACCCTTTCGGCGTCGGGGTCATACAGGTTGTTGTTGTTCAGATCCTCTATTGCAAATACCCTGTATACCGTATCTGCCGGCAGGTTCCTTACGGTAAAATATCCCCACAGATCGCTTTTTGCGGCAGCCTTCGGGCGGACCTTGAAAATGGCCGAGTCGGAAGGGTCGGTATGGAAAAGCACCGTGACACCGGGCATGGGAAGCATGGTAGTGGCGTCAGTCACAGTACCGGACACGAAAAGGGAG
This sequence comes from Candidatus Coprenecus stercoripullorum, assembly GCA_018715745.1. Classification (GTDB taxonomy): domain Bacteria; phylum Bacteroidota; class Bacteroidia; order Bacteroidales; family UBA932; genus Coprenecus; species Coprenecus stercoripullorum. The sequence continues at coordinate 12,718 of DVLA01000061.1, read as the reverse complement.
TCTATGGTACCGCCTGTCGAAAAACTGTGCGTGAAGGGTGGAAACGGATTCCCTTCATTGTTGTCCTTGATGGCCTCCCCGAGGGAAAGAGAGTAGGAGCGGTTCGAGTCAAGGGGTTCCTGAAAGGACACCACGACCTTTTTCCCCTTGATTTTCGCCGTAGGCGGCTTTGACTGAGGCGGGGACAGGAAGATATTCTTGCCCGGCTCGTTAAGGGCCACGTATTCGTTGAATTCGAAGACGACATTGCTCTTCTTCCTGGAAACCGGATGGTTAAGGCCGTTGTAATTCGGCGAAATGGCTACGAGAACAGGCGGTATGGTGTCTTTTGGCCCTCCCTCGGGCGCAGTCGAAGTATTTGCACAGGAGGGGGGAAAGGCGGTAAGCGCCAGTATGGAGAATATTGCAGTTGCTGCGTGGGCAATATTTTTCCTTTTCATCTTCAACTTTCTTTAATATCAATACGGGTTACGCTTTCCACGCCCTTGATTTTCCTTATGTGCCCCATCAGCGTATCCAATATCTCGGTACTGCGTACATAGCAGTCTATAAACCCTTCGAAAATGCCGTCATGCGCCGCTATGGAGAGTTTACGGATATTTATATTCAATATCAGCGTGGTACATTTGGTAAGTTCGTTCAGTATGCCCATCCTGTCCACACCGAACACCTTTACCCTGGCAAGGAAGGACTTGACCGTATCCTTGCTCCATTTGGCATTGACAATCCTGTCACCGTGCTTAGCGGCAAGGTTTACGGCCTCAGGGCATGTTTTCTTATGGATGATAATATCCCCGTTGTCATCTATAAAACCCACAATATTGTCTCCGGGGATGGGATAGCAGCAATCCGCCACCCTGTATGTTACCGGCCCGCCGTCCGAACCGGAGAGAATGACATCCCTGTTCTTGAGGACCTCGTCCAGTTTCCTGCGTATTACCTCATCGCTCATCTCATCGGAGCCGGCTCCCGTCCCCTGGCCGTCCCCGGCTGTTTCCCTGTTGCTTTTGAAAAGTTTCAGAGTCCAGTATATCACATTCTTGCTCTGGTTGTTCTTCCTCAGGACCTTGTCAAGGTCATCCAGCGAAACTATCCCGGTAGAGACTTTGTTATACAGCTCCTCCTTGGTTGCGGCCTTGTATTCCCCCATGAGCTTCTTTATGACATTGCTGTTCATTTTTACACCGTATTTGGCAAGCTCATTGTCGAGTATGACGCGGCCGCTGTTTACACTGTCTTCCATATCCTCCTTGAGGGCGTCGTAAACATAATTCCTGGCCTTGGGGGTCTTCAGGAAATCAAGCCATTCCCTGCGCGGTTTCTGCGACTCGGCCGTAATTATCTCGACCTGGTCCCCGTTCCTGAGCTCCTGGGAGAGGGGAGACAGCCTGAGATTTATCTTGGCGGCTATCGCCCTGTTCCCTATCTGCGAATGGATACTGTATGCAAAATCCAGTGCCGTGGCTCCTTTCTGCAGGGCTTTGGATTCCCCCTTTGGGGTGAAAACATATATCTCGTTATCCATGAGAGAGTCATGGAATCTGTCGAGAAAAGCCAGAGCATTGGCATCCGGATTGTCAAGCACGTCCCTGACCATGTCAAGCCATTTCTCCATATCCTTCTCGCTGTTCTGGTCCCAACTTTCCTTCTTGTAGGTCCAGTGGGCCGCAATCCCTTTCTCTGCTATGGCATCCATGCGTTCCGTGCGTATCTGTACTTCCACCCAGCTGCCTTCATTGCTCATGAAAGTACAGTGGAGCGCCTCGTAGCCGTTGCTCTTGGGATGGTCGAGCCAGTTCCTGATACGGTCCGTCCTCGGCGTGTACAGCCCGGCGATAAGAGAATGGATATACCAGCATTGCGTGGACTCCTTCTCCCCGGGATTGGGCTGGAAAATGATACGCAGTCCGTATATGTCGTAGATATTCTCGAAATCTATATGCTTTGTATGTATCTTGTGCCAGACGGAGTAGGGGGTCTTCGTCCTTTTCTGTATCTCGAATACATATCCGGAATTGGACATGGCATCCGCTATGGGCTTTATGAAGTTGTCCAGCGCCACGCCCTTTTCCTTTATGACTGCGTCGATTTTCTCCGAAATCTCGTTATATTCCTTAGGGTCCCTCGTTTTCAGCCATATATTTTCCATCTCGGACTTGATCTTGTAAAGCCCGAGACGGTGGGCCAGCGGTACGAAGAGATACATCGTTTCGCTCAGGATCTTGTCCTTCTTGTAATCCGGCATCGAATCGATGGTCCTTACATTATGCAGCCTGTCCGCCAGTTTTATCAGAACGACCCTCACATCGTCGTTAAGGGTGAGGATAATGCGTTTGAAGTTCTCCGCCTGGAGATTGCCGCTGTCGGTATCCAGGGCTATCTTGATTTTTGTAAGACCGTCGACGAGCGATGCTATCTTTTCACCGAAAAGCCTCTTTATATCATCAAGAGTATAGTCGGTATCCTCTACAATGTCATGCAGAAGTGCGGTTACAATGGACTTGTACCCGAGGCCTATCTCGGTTACCACAATCTTGGCCACTGAAATAGGATGGATTATATACGGTTCGCCGGAGCGGCGCCTTACCCCCTTATGGGCTTCATTTGCAAACTCGAACGCTTTCAGAACCCCGTCGTATTCCTCCTGGGAGGCGCAACGCTTGAGGCTTGCAAGGCGCAGTTCCTCGAACTCCTTGTTTATAAGGTCGTAATCACTTTTGGTAAAATCCATTCCGCAAAATTAGATAATTTTCGTCAGTAAAGCATATCCCGCATGCCTTCTTCCCTTATCCTGCGCAACCGCGCAATCACGCTGTTTTTCTCGTCTCCGTCCGGGAATTTTGAAAGCTCCCTTTCTATAAGGGCGTAGCCTGCATCTTTCGTTCTTTCAGATGAATAGTCTTCCAGATACTCCGCCAGCGTCAGGAGGGCGTTTCTCGTACAGAATTTCTTTATGAAACCGGGTATCGCAAATTCCATGAAATGTTCTCCCGTCCTCCCCACACGGTAGCACGAGGTACAGAAACTCGGTATATAGTCTTTTTCCAGCAGCCACCTTATGACATCGTCAAGGGAGCGCGTATCACCGATTTTAAACTGTTCCTCGTCCATGGCCTGCTCGTCTCCCTTCCTTTCCTTGTTATAGCCTCCGATTTCAAGTTTCGTACCCGCATCTATCTGCGATACCCCGAAATCTATGACCTCGTCCCTTACTTCGCTGTTCTCCCTTGCAGTCATAATAAGCCCCGTATAGGGTACGGCTATCCTGAGTATGGCTACGAGCCTCTTGAATTCCCCGTCCGAAACCCTGTAAGGCAGGTCGAGATCCAGTCCGTTTGCAGGCTGTATGCGGGGGAAACTGATGGTATGCGGGCCCACGCCGTAGGTTTTCTGCAGATGTATGGCGTGGGATACAAGCCCGAGCACCTCGAACCTCCAGTCATAAAGTCCGAAAAGGGCACCTATTCCCATATCGTCTATGCCCCCTTCGAAAGCGCGGTCCATGGCATTCAGCCTCCACAGATAATCGCTCTTCGGCGAGCCCTCGGGATGGTAGAGCCTGTAGGTCTGCTTGTGGTATGTCTCCTGAAAAACCTGGAATGTCCCTATCCCGGCAGCCTTGACCACCTTGTAGCCCTCTATGTCCAATGGCGCCGCATTGATATTCACCCTGCGTATCTCGCCGTGGCCCGTCTTTACGGAATAGGCGAGTTTTACGGTATGGGCTATGAACTCCGGAGTATACTTGGGATGTTCGCCATAAACAAGTATCAGTCTCTTGTGACCTTCGTTCTCGAGGGAAATGATTTCCCTTGTCATCTCCGCGTCACTCAGGCTGTGCCTTACCGTTGACCTCAATGAGCGTCTGAATCCGCAGTACTTGCAGTCGTTTATACAGTAATTGCCTATGTACAGAGGGGCAAAAAGCACTATCCTGTTTCCGTAGACGGCCCTTTTCAGCTCCCTTGCGGTCTCGAAAAGCTCGTCCAGCCCCTCTTTCGAGGTTATGGCGCACAGTGCGGCAGTTTCTTCTACCGTCAGGGGCTTCTTTGCAAGAGCCTTACTGAATATTTCCCTGCACCGGGGAAGATCCTCGCGCCCGTCCGCAATCAGCGAACACAAATATTCGTCGTTTATAAAGTCGGCGAAGCCTTTTGTCAATTCCATTTTCATTGTCTGAATATTTTATTTAACCGATTCCGTACATGATGTAAGACTTTGCAGGGAATGGGAAAGTTCAGATCCCATCAGGACAATAAACCATCCTATATTCAGCCATACCATAAAAAGCGGGACGGCTGCGAATATACCGTATATCGAATTCATTCTCGATACGAAAACCTGTGTTTCAAGATACATATACTGTATGACGGTAAAAGCGGCCCCTGCCACCGCTGCCGATGAAAATGCCGGCATAAAGCGCACTTTGGCGTTCGGCACGAATATGTATATGCAGGTGAGTACAATAACGACAAACAGGAAGAACGCCGCCCATACCAGTATGCCGCTCACCGAGCCGAAAAGCGGTATTTCCATCCCAAGCAGGTTGAGTCCGTCGGCAATGGTAAGGGATACCGAAAGAAATATGATGATAATGAATGGGGAAGCAACCATCGTGGTACCATATACCAACATTCTTTTCCACAGGACCCTGCTTTTGCCTACCTTCCATATCTTGTTGAATGCTTTCTCGATACATATCATCAGCCATATTACCATCCATAAAAATATTATGAAGGAGACTACTCCGTAGATTCCCTGACGCGAGGTCGCTATGATGTTTTCCGCGAAACCGAGCAGATAATTGAGAATCTCTTCATGCCCGAAATTCTGATACAGCAGATCCTTCAGGTAGGCACCAAGCCCTACTTTATTCGAAATAGCGAAGATTACGGCCAAAAAAGGGACAAAGGCCATTGTCGTGAAGAAACTGAGGGCAACGGCCTGCATCCCCATCTCTCCGGCAGTAAACCCACGCAAAGTCTGGGATATGACTCTGACAATATGTTTGCGCTTCAAGCCCATCGGAGATTATTTCCCCAGTTCTTCGGCAAATTTGTCGGCGAATGCCTCAATTTTCCCGATATCCTCGGGATAGGGACGGCCAAGGAATTCTATGGGGGCATTCCCTACGACAGGCATCCCGGCGCCGGCCGCAAATTCCATAAGCGCCTTGGAACCGGAGGCGTTCCAACTGGAGCCGCCGAATATCCCGAGCACTTTTCCCGATGGCGCCGAAACTGAAATTTCGTGTACAAGCAGCTGCATCATCGGGTGCATTCCCGTATTATACGCACAGCTCCCGAGAATCAGGCCCTTGTATTTCCATATGTCGCTCAGTATGAATGAGGCGTGGGTTCTGGAAGCATCATGCACCCGTATATCCTTTATTCCCCTGACAGCCAGCGCCCTTGCTATACTGTCAGCAAATTTCTCGGTATTGCCGTACATGGAGGCAAAGGCTATGACCACACCTTTCTCGGATTCGTATCTGCTCCATTTATCGTACAGGGACAGTACTTTACCCGGATCGGTCCTCCAGATTATGCCGTGTGATGGACATATGATGTCGACAGGGACTCCTTCGAGTTTCTTGAAAGCCTTGCGGACCATCCCGCTCCATTTGCCTACGATATTCGAATAATAGCGCCTCATCTCGTCTTCGTAAAATGAAAAATTCACTTCATCGTCGAAGACGCCCCCGTCAAGGGTGCCGAACGAGCCGAAAGCGTCGCACGAGAAAAGGATCCTGTCTGCCGTATCGTACGTCATCATGGTTTCAGGCCAGTGTACCCAGGGAGTCAACACGAAAAGAAGGCTGTGGTGGCCCAGTTCAAGACGCGAGCCGTCACCCACCTGAAGGATGTTCTCCGACGGGACAGGGTAGTAGGATTCGAGTATCTTGAATGTCTTGCTGTTGGCTACTATCCTGACCTGGGGATAGCGGCGCAGCACCTCGCCGATCATGCTGGAATGATCCGGCTCCATATGGTTTACTATAAGGTATTCCAGCGGTCTTCCGCCAAGGCATGCGTCTATATCGGACAGATAATCCGGGTTTGATCCGTACTCAAGGGTGTCTATCAGTGCGGTATGTTCATCGGCAATAATATATGAGTTGTAGGCCACACCATTGGGCAAGGGCCAGTTGTTTTCGAAAAGAAATTTTTTCCGGTCATTCGTTCCAAGATAAAAAACTTTGTTACTGATACGTATCATATTATTCTTCAATTAATTTATAAAATTCATCTTCAGATATTACAGGTACTGACAGTTTTTCCGCCTTTTTAAGCTTCTCAGGCCCGGGCTTTTCCCCGGCAAGCAGGTAGGAAGTACTCCCGCTCACGGATGCCGTATTCTTACCGCCATGAGCTTCAACAAGGGACTTTATCCTGTCCCTCGGGACGGAAAAGCTGCCTGAAACGACTACAGTCTTCCCGGCAAGCCTGTCCGACAGGCGCCCGGCATTCCCGGACTTGTCCTCAAAATTCAGGCCGGCACGCACAAGGCCGTCCACCGTTTCCATATTGCGCGGGTCCGAAAAATATCCCCTTATGGAATCCGCAACGACATCCCCGATTTCCTCCACTTCCATAAGTTCCTCCCTTGAGGCGGATGCAAGCATATATACGGAAGGAAAGCGGGAAGCGACCGTCTTAGCGGTAGTTTCGCCTATATGCCTTATTCCCAAAGCATACAAAACTGCATGATATGGTCTCTCCTTAGATTCTGCTATACTGTCTATAAACTTTGAAGCGGAACGCTCCTTCCATCCTTCAAGGCCAGTCATATCACTGACAGTCAGTTTATACAGATCTGGCAGCCTCCTTATCAGCCCCTTGTCGTAAAGTTGGTCTATCGTGGCATCTCCGGCATTTATATTCATTGCCTTGCGGGATATGAAGTGCAGGAAGCCGCCTTTTACAACGGCCGGGCAATCCCTGTTGGGGCAATAATGCCTGGCCTGGCTTTCGTCCTTTAACAGGGGCGTACCGCATACAGGGCATGCGGCCGGGAAAACCGGCACAGGCGCTCCGGCCGGACGACGGGAAAGCTCGACCCTCGTAATCTTCGGGATGATTTCCCCTCCTTTCTCCACATACACGCTGTCTCCAATCCTTATGTCCAGTGCTTCCATCTGGTCGGCATTATGGAGGGTAGCGCGCTTTACAACAGTACCAGAGAGGGAAACGGGCTCAAGATTGGCTACTGGAGTGACAACCCCGGTGCGCCCTGTCTGGTAGTCTATCGAAAGCAGTTTCGTAAGAGCCTCTTCCGGTTTGAACTTGTATGCCGTGGCCCAGCGGGGGAACTTGGCCGTATAGCCAAGCTCTTTCTGCAGTTGCAGGTCGTTTACCTTAACGACTATCCCGTCGGTGGCAAACGGAAGGGACTTCCGTCCCGAGTCCCATTCACCTATATACTGCAATACCATTTCAATCCCGTGACACAGCCTCGAGTATCCTGAAACCGGAAAGCCCTGTCCGGCAGCCCAGGATATGGCATCCGTATGCCTTTCAAAAGGCAGGTCTTCGCCTACTATATGATACAATACGCATTGCAGTCCCCTGCGGCGCACTTCCTTGGGATCAAGGGTCTTCAATGAGCCGGCAGCCGCATTGCGGGGATTGGCGAAAGGCGGATCGCCCCCTTCGGCCCTTTCCGTATTGAGCCTTTCGAAATCCTTGAAAGGCATGTAGATTTCCCCTCTTATCTCGAAATCAAAAGACGTGTCGCCGATCGTTTCAGGTACGGTTCCGATAGTAAGTACATTTTCAGTGACGTCATCCCCGACGTGCCCGTCTCCCCTGGTAAGGGCTCTTACGAGCCTGCCGCGGGAATAGGAAAGGCAGACGGCAGTACCGTCAAATTTCAATTCGCAGTTGTAATCGCACCCGCTGCCGCTGAATTTCCTGATTCTTTCGTCGAATGCATACAGTTCACCGGTGTCATAAGTATTTCCAAGGGAAAGCATGGGGTAGCGGTGAGGATACTGCCGGAACTCCCTCCGGGTCGGGGGCTGGAGATCGCTCCCCACCTTTGCGGCAGGGGAGTCTTCCGTTGCCAGCGCAGGCCAGGCCTTCTCGAGGCCGGCCAGTTCGAGCATCATCAGATCGTATTCATAGTCGGAAATAACCGGGTCATTGAGAACATAATATCTGTAATTATGCTTTTCAAGCTCCTCTTTCAGGGCCTTAATCCTGGATTCCGCTTCCTTTATACCCATTTTCATATACAATTTACAAAAATAGCAAAAATTCACCCTTGTTAGATTTTTAATCATAAATTTGCATTACAATATGAAGCACCCTGAATAATGAAAAAATCCATAGTCATCCTGGCGGGCGGAGGGCCTGCCCCAGGAATCAATACTGTTATCGGAACTCTTGCCAAGACATTTATTTCCAAAGGTTTCAAAGTCATAGGACTTCATGAGGGCTACAAAGGGATATTCTGCAGCAGCCCCTCTTATACCGAAATCGACTTTTTCATAGCCGACTCCATTTTCAACAGGGGAGGCTCCTATCTGATGATGAGCCGGTACAGGCCTACGGACGAAGATTTCGAACAGCGTTTCAACCTCGACTTCTTTACGGACAATAATGTAAAGCTGCTGGTAACCATAGGGGGGGACGATACCGCATCTACCGCCAACAGGATTACGAGCTACCTGCGCACACACAATATCTCCATACAGAACATACATGTACCGAAAACCATAGACAATGACCTGCCTCTGCCGAACAACCAGCCAACCTTCGGATACCAGTCGGCCAAATCTGAGGGGACAAGGGTCGCCACTATAGTATACGAGGATGCAAGGACGAGCGGTACATGGTTCATAGTCTCAGCAATGGGACGTTCGGCTGGCCACCTTACATTGGGGATAGGCGCCTCCTGCCACTATCCGATGATAGTGATTCCCGAAATGTTCAACAAGACGGAAGCTACCGTAGACAAAATAGTCAGGCTGGCCATATCCTCCATAATAAAGAGAAAAATCATGAATATCGGATACGGAGGCGTGATTATTTCAGAAGGCGTATTCTATCTGCTCAGCCATGACGACCTCAAGAGCACCGGCGTGGTGTTTTCCTACGACGAGCACGGGCATCCGGAACTGGGAAAGATTTCCAAGGCGGTACTTTTCAACACTGTATTGGAGGCCAAGCTGAAAGCGATAGGGCTGGATGTAAAGACAAGACCCATAGAAATCGGCTACGACGTGCGCTGCCACACCCCGGTATCTTTCGACATAACGTACTGTTCCCAGATGGCTTTCGGTGTCTGGAAGCTATTCGAGGCCGGAGAGACCGGATGCATGGTATACATCAATGCCATGGGGATAGCCACCCCGTTATATCTGAAAGACCTGCAGGATTCCGATACAGGGAAAATCATGCCGAGGCTCGTAGACATTTCGAGGGAAAAGGTACAGAATGTACTGCGCTATATGCTGCACTACATCACTCCCGAAGACTACAGGGCAGCCAGGGAATACATACCTTACCCCGCCGATTACGACTTCTATAAAATCCTGAACTGGGAAAGACCGGATGAACAGTAAGTTTATTATATACCAAATGCTTCCGAGGCTGTTCGCCAACGGTAAGCTTGCAGACATCTCCACGGAAGTGCTGGCACAGTTGAAAAAACTGAATATAAGCTATCTGTGGCTGACCGGAATTATCCGGCACGCTACGGCCGGGGACAAAGGCGTAAAGGGTACTGCCGGCTCTCCTTTCGCAATCAAGGACTATTACGATATAAACCCGTATCTGGCAACGGATGAAGACTGCAGGGACAGAGAGTTTACCGACCTGATAGACAGGGCCGGGAAAGCCGGAATCGGGATAATGCTCGATTTTGTACCCAACCACGTATCGCCCGCGTATGAAAGCAGCCGGGAAATGCTCGACGATACGGATTTCCATCCCGGAAGGATTCATGACTGGGACTGGAGCGACACCGTAAAGCTGAACTATTCCAACCGCCGGACGTGGGAGAAGATGAAAAACGTGCTTGCCTTCTGGGCATCAAGGGGAGTGGCCGGCTTCAGGTGCGATATGGTGGAACTCGTCCCGGTAGAATTCTGGCAATGGTGCATAGGTGAAATCAAAAAGGAATGGCCGGGCATCATATTTGTCGGGGAAGCGTACAATATGGACAACTACGGTCCTTATATCGATACTGGAGGCTTTGACTACCTGTACGACAAATCAGGGTTCTATGACACCCTTAAAGCCATAGTCAGGAACCAGGCCCCGGCATCGTCTCTGACCGGGGTATGGCAGAAAATCGGGAAGTATCAGGACAGGATGCTGAATTTTCTCGAAAACCACGACGAAGACAGGCTTACATCCCCGTCTTTCGCCTCGGACGCTTTCAGGGCCTTTGCAGCCCTGTTCGTGTCTATGTATTTCAATACTGCGCCTTTCATGATCTATTCCGGTCAGGAATTCGGTGAAGGTCCGGAAAAAACATCTATCTTCGATTTCGGCCGGCTGCCTTCTACGAAAAAATGGGCGGACGGCATAAAGAAGGGAGAACCTCTCGCATTCATGGATTACACTCAGAAAGACATCTATGCCATCTACCGCAGATTTACCGAAAATGCGGTAAACGACCCGGTTCTGCGTTGCGGGAAGACTTTCGACCTCGAGTATGCAAACCCCCGTTCCGAATCCTTCGATCCCGACAGCCATTTTGCATTCCTGAGAAGCCATGGCGGAACGGCTTATCTCTGCGCGGCAAATTTTTCGGACAAACCGGCGGAAATAGCAGTGCATATCCCCGGCCATGCTTTTGAGTATCTCGGCATTTCCGAAGACGGGTCATTGAATTCCTCGTCCCCGGTAAGGGTAAGGATAGAGAGAAATTCCGGCACATTGCTGAAAATAAAATAATTTAAAACAGATTATGGAAAAAAGGCTTCCAAATATCGTTGAAAGGTTCAATATTGACGGGACACCGGGAAACATAGCCCCCCTCGGAGAAGGGTTTATAAATGACACATTCTTTGTGGCAATGGAAGGAGAGAGCAGGCCCCGCTATATATTGCAAAGGAAAAACTCCAACATATTCAAGGATATACCTGCGATGATGGAGAATATCAGAAAGGTAACCTCACATCTCAAGTCCAGGATAGCGGCGGCAGGCGGGGACCCATCAAGGGAAACTATAACCCTGATTCCTGCCAGAGACGGGAAGTTCTATCTCCATGACGGGGAAGACTACTGGTGCATGACCCTTTTCATACCGGATACCCTAAGCTATACATATCCTGAAAACGAAGGTATAGCAGAACAGGGGGGCAGGGGGATAGGGCGTTTCCAGGCCCTGCTGTCGGATTTTGACGAGCCTCTGACAGATACGCTTCCGGGATTTCACAATATCAGATTCCGTTTCGGGCAGTGGGACAGGTCGCTGGCGCTTGACCCGCTGAACAGGGCAGCATCGGTCAGGCCGTTAATAGGGGAAATAGAGAAAAGGAGAGATGAGATGGCGGAATTTTTCACACTGATAGAAAACGGGACCATACCGAAGAGAGTTACGCACAACGATACGAAAATATCAAATATCCTGTTTGATACGGAAAACCGGGCCCTGTGCGTCATCGACCTGGATACAGTACTCAACGCCCCGTGCCTCTATGACTTCGGGGACTCCATACGCTCCTATGCCAATACCGGTATGGAAGACGACAGTGACCTTGACCGGGTTGAAATGGATATCAGGATGTACAAGGCATATCTCAACGGCTATCTCTCGGAAGCGGGCTCTTTCCTCACCGGGATTGAAAGGGAATACCTGCCGTTTTCAGCAAAGTACATAACATACGAGCAGGTACTGCGCTTCCTTATGGACTACATAGACGGAGACACATATTACAAGACAAAGTACAGGGAGCATAATCTGGTTAGGGCAAGGGCGCAGTGCAAGCTTCTCCAGTCAATTGAAAAAAATCTCGGCGTATGAGGACGATTCTTATAACTGGCGGTGCCGGATTTATAGGCTCGCATCTTGCAAGGCTTTTCGTAAACAAATATCCGCAATACCGGATTGTGAATTATGATGCCTTGACTTATGCAGGCAATCTGGCAAATGTGGAAGACATCTCCGGCAAGGAGAATTATGTATTCGAAAAGGGGGACATTACGGATTTCGGCAACGTCAGGCGCATTTTCGCCGAATACGGTGTGGATGCAGTCATTCACCTGGCTGCGGAAAGCCATGTGGACAGGTCCATAATGGATCCGTTTTCTTTTGCCAGGACAAACGTCATCGGCACCCTGACACTTCTGGAAGCGGCCAGGGAAAGCTGGAAAGGAAAGGACGGAAAACTTTTCTATCACGTTTCTACTGACGAGGTATACGGCTCGCTTACTGAAGACGGTACGTTTTTCACTGAAAACACCCGCTACGATCCGCATTCCCCGTATTCTGCATCAAAGGCTTCCTCAGACCACTTTGTGAGGGCCTACAGGGATACGCACGGGCTGCCGGTCAAAATATCCAACTGTTCCAACAATTACGGGCCGTACCAATTCCCTGAAAAGCTTATACCGCTATTTATCAACAATATACGCTGCGGAAAAAGTCTGCCTGTATATGGCAGGGGCGAAAATATCAGGGACTGGCTGTATGTGGAAGACCATGTATCCGCCATAGATCTCATCTTCCATAAGGGAAATGAAGCTGTCTCTTATACACATCT
>DVLA01000060.1 GCA_018715745.1 Candidatus Coprenecus stercoripullorum | reverse complement strand
GTTCATCCTGAGCCAGGATCAAACTCTTCATTGTATATTCTTTTTTCTCTCTTAGCTTGTCCTGACACCGTAAATTTCTTCAAAGAAATTAACGCTACTCTTTTCTTGGTACTTTTGCTTGTACTTGTTGTTCTTCAATATTTCAATCAACTCAACCTTTCCGCCTCGTTCTCCCGTCCTCTATCTTTCCGAAAGGGAGCGCAAAGATAGAGGGCTTTTTCTGTATCTCCAAATTTTTTTGCAAAATTTTTCGATATTTTTTTCACTTTTTTTTCAATACGCTAATTTCAGGATAGTTGCGTTCCTTTATAATCTGACCACAAAAATTCCAGCAAAGTCAGCTCCGCGGACGCGGTTACCGACAAGGCGACGGAATACTTCCTCTTCCATCTCCTGACAAAAGAATTCAGAAGCCCCTTTTTAAGGTAAGCCTCAACCAATGGGTTTACGGTCAAATGAAGCTTCTTCATTCCTTTTTCCTTTACATAATAGGCAAGCTGCCTTTCAATCATCTCGTCCACCAAAATCGTAGACGATATTTTTCCTGTACCGTTGCACGTAGGGCATGTCTCGGTCGTTTCTATCTCAGTGGCGGGGCGTACCCTCTGACGGGTAATCTGCATCAAACCGAATTTACTGAGCGGCAAAATATTGTGTTTAGCCCTGTCGTCCTCCATCAGTTCCTGCATGCGTCTGAGCAGCTGATTACGGTGCTCGCCGAGGTCCATATCGATGAAATCCACTATTATAATGCCTCCCATGTCCCTGAGCTTAAGCTGACGCGCTATCTCCTGGGCGGCAAGGCAGTTTACATCGAACGCATTTTGTTCCTGGTTCTTGCCTGTCTTGACCCTCGTCCCGCTGTTAACGTCCACGACATGCAGGGCCTCTGTATGTTCTATGACAAGATAGGCTCCCTGCCGCATGGGAACGACTTTGCCGAATGCGGATTTTATCTGCTTGGTCACATCGAAGTGATCAAGGATGGGTTCATGCCCCTTATATAGTTTGACAATCTTCTCATGGTCGGGCAGTATCATGGAAGTATATTCCCTGACCTCATGGTAAACGGCTTCGTCATTTACGTAAATATTGGCAAAGGAGTCATTGAGGAGATCCCGGAGGACTGCCGTGGTCTTGCTGTTCTCCTTGAAAAGGAGGCACGGGGCCTTTTTGGCCGCAATCCTACCCCAGGAATCCTCCCACTTCTTTATGAGGAGGCGCAGCTCGGCGTCGAGGACAGCAGCATTCTTCCCTTCCGCGGCCGTCCTTATTATTACGCCGTAATTCATGGGAAGGATACTGTACATAAGCCTTTCCAGCCTCTTCTTTTCTTCCTTGGACGTGATTTTCTGCGATACGCTTATCTTGTCCCCGAAAGGCAGAAGCACTATATTGCGGCCTGCTATCGATATCTCCGCAGTAAGCCTCGACCCCTTGGTGGAAATCGGCTCCTTCACTATCTGGACGATAATCGGCTGGCCGGGTTTAAGCACATTTTCTATTTTTCCCTCCTTTTCCAGGATATTGTTTATATCCACGGAGGAAAAGAAAGTCTTGAAATCCCTGTTGGGATTAAGCTGTCTGGTAAAAATGTCAAACGCCTTGAAATTCAATCCAAGGTCAAGATAATGTACAAAAGCGTCCTTCTTGTCTCCTATATCGACGAATGCCGCATTGAGAGTCGGTATAAGCTTCTTGACCTTTCCGAGATAAACATCTCTCAGCGAAAAGCTCCTTTCTGAATTCTGCTCCTTGTTGAGTTCGACAAGCCTGTGATCCTCAAGGAGCGCTATAACGGTCTCTTTCTCGTTTACGTCTATTATAAGATCTTTATCCATAATCCTAAAAAAAAATCTAAAGCGGGATATGAACGCTTTAGATTCGTTAGCTAAGCATCAACGGCCGCCTTATCTCTTCTTGTGTCTGTTCTTGCGCAAACGTTTCTTACGTTTGTGGGTAGCCATTTTATGCCTTTTTCTCTTTTTTCCGCTGGGCATACCTTATATATTATTTGTTTACGTTGTTTTTCACCTTGTTCATGAAAACCTTCGAGGGCTTGAATGCAGGAATGCAATGTGCAGGTATGATTATAGTCTTACCCTTCGATATGTTACGGGCGGTTTTCTGAGCGCGTTTCTTCACTATAAAACTCCCGAAACCACGGAGATAAACGCTGTTATCCTTTGCCAATGAGTCCTTTACGCTATCCATAAATGACTCGATAACATTCTGGACATTAATCTTCTCAAGTCCGGTAGCCTTCGCCACTTCGTTTACAATATCAGCTTTAGTCATATCGCTATTATTTAAATGGTTAATATTCAATCACTATTTAAAGCAGAGTGCAAAAGTATTCTTATTTTTTCAATTTGCAAAAATATATTCAAAATTTTACGGAAAATTTGTGGCACAATGATTGACAATAGAACATCCGGACAATTTTCAGGGAACGCGGCTCAGGATTACTGACATCTTGGCATGCCGCATTCCGTATTTGACATTATTATTTGGAGACTTATAAAATGAAACAACATTTAAACGACCTTCTCGAATCGGCCATAGGGGACGTAAATATTCTGCCGGTAGTCAATATAGAGGCTGTCCAGAAGCTAAATGAAGGGGAGATGCCAGAGATACTGCCTATTCTGGCCCTGAGAAACGCCGTTCTCTTCCCGTCCACGGTCATCCCTATTACCATCGGAAGAGAAAAGTCGATAAAATTAATAAAGGACGCATACAGCACAAGCAAGATTATCGGGGCCGTCACCCAGCGCGACACTTCCATGGAAGACCCGTCCCTGATAGACCTGTTCAATATCGGTACGCTTGCCAGGATTTTGAAGATAATCGAGATGCCCGACGGGAACATCACAGCCATCCTGCAAGGGATGAAACGTTTCAAGGCCATCGAGCAGACTGCGGGGGAACCGTACATATTCGCGAAAGTAAAATACCTTGACGATACCATTCCGGCCAAGAGCGACCGCGAAATGAGCACATTGAGCAGTTCCATCAAAGACGTTGCCCTGCATATCATAAAGCTCTCCCCGCACCTTCCGCAGGAAGTGTCTTTCGCAATCAAGAACCTCGAAGGGGACGAGTTCCTCGTCAACTTCATAGCGTCTTCCATTGAAATTGAAGACCCGCTCGAAAAAATCAAGCTCCTTGAGGAAGGGCATATAAAGGTAAGGGCCATGAAACTGCTCGAGATTCTCAACAGGCAGGTTGAAATACTGAAACTCAAGGATGACATACAGAGGAAAGTCCGCCTGGAAATGGATCAGCAACAGCGGGAATACTACCTCAACAACCAGCTCCGTACGATCCAGGAAGAGCTCGGCATGGACGAGGCGCAGGACTTCAACGAGTTGCGACAGAAAGCAAAGAAAAAGAAATGGCCGGAATACGTAGCTTCGGCTTTTGAGACGGAACTCAGGAAACTGGAGCGCACCAACCCGAACTCTCCCGACTACAATATCCAGTACCAGTATGTCCAGTTCATCGTAGACCTGCCGTGGAATGAGGCCAGCAAGGACAACCTTGACCTCAAGCATGCAAGAAGGATTCTCGACAAGGACCATTTCGGTCTCGACACGGTAAAGGAGAGGATTATCGAATACCTCGCAGTCCTCAAACTTAAAGGCGACATGAAATCACCCATACTGTGCCTGTACGGCCCTCCCGGCGTAGGGAAGACATCTCTTGGGAAATCCATTGCCAAGGCGCTCGGCCGCAAATACCAGAGAATATCTTTGGGAGGGCTGCACGACGAGTCGGAAATCAGAGGCCACAGGCGCACCTACATAGGAGCAATGCCGGGCCGCATAATAGAAAGCATAAAACGGGCAGGGACCTCCAACCCGGTACTCGTGCTCGATGAAATAGACAAGGTAAGCCAGGATTTCAAGGGAGACCCGGCATACGCGCTGCTCGAGGTCCTCGACCCGGAACAGAACAACGCCTTCCATGACAATTACCTCGACATCGACTACGACCTGTCAAAGGTACTGTTCATAACTACGGCCAACAACATAAGCACTATCCACCCCGCCCTGAGGGACAGGATGGAAATGATTCAAGTTTCCGGTTACCTTGCGGAAGAGAAGGCAAGCATAGCGCAGGGCTACCTTATACCCAAACAGACGGAAGCCCACGGGCTGACACGCAAGCAACTCAGGTTCAGCAAAGCAGCCATTGCAAAAATCATAGACGAATATACCCGCGAATCGGGAGTAAGGGGGCTTGACAGGCAGATAGCAAAAATAGCAAGGGTAACTGCCAGGAAAATCGCAACAGAGGAAGAGACAAGCATCTCAATAACTCCGGATAAAGTAAAGGAATATCTCGGAATACCGACAAACTTCCATGATATCCAGAAAGGCAACGAAGCCCCCGGCGTAGTGACTGGGCTTGCCTGGACAGAAAACGGAGGCGAGATTCTCTTCGTCGAATGCAGCCTGAGCAAAGGGAAAGGCATGCTGACATCCACAGGCAACCTCGGGGATGTCATGAAAGAGTCTGCCACAATAGCGTACCAGTATATCAAGGCCCACCCTGAACAGGTCGGCATCACTTCCGACAAACTTGCAAAGCACGATATCCATATACATGTCCCGGAAGGGGCCATCCCGAAAGACGGTCCGTCGGCTGGCATAACAATGGTAAGCGCAATGGCCTCGGCCCTTTCAGGGAAAATGGTAAGAAGCGGCATCGCCATGACCGGGGAAATGACACTCAGGGGGAAAGTACTTCCCGTTGGAGGCATCAAGGAAAAGATACTTGCAGCCAAACGTGCGGGAATACACACGATAATACTCTCCAAGGAAAACGAGAAAGACATAAATGACATCAAGCCCATATATATTAAAGGTCTCGACTTCGTATATGTGGACAAAATATCCGAGGTCCTGAAATACATTTTCAGCTAAACGGCGCATAGCATGGAGGTCCGCATAAACAGCACATGGAAGGAAGTGCTCGGGGAAGAGTTCGGAAAACCGTATTTTGCGGAACTGGCTTCCACCCTGCATGGCGAGAAACGCGCCGGGAAAGTCATATACCCTCCCGGACAACTCATATTCAACGCATTCGACCTGACACCGTTCGATCAGGTAAAGGTCGTCATCCTCGGACAGGACCCGTACCACGGAAAAGGGCAGGCAATGGGCCTGTCATTCTCCGTCCCCGCAGGGATTCCCCTGCCTCCATCCCTGGTAAACATATACAGGGAAATGGAATCCGATCTCGGCAGGCAGGTCGACAAAAGCGGAGACCTGACAAAATGGGCCAGGCAGGGGGTCTTTCTGCTGAACTCGGTACTCACTGTCAGGGCCGGCGAACCGACCTCGCACAGCGGGATAGGCTGGCAACAGTTTACCGATGCAGTCATCCGCGCCATATCCGACAGAAAATCAGGCATCGTATTCCTGCTGTGGGGAAATTACGCAAGAAGCAAGAAAGCCCTGATAGACACCGGGAAACATTATGTGCTCGAAGCGGCCCACCCCTCTCCCCTTGCCAGAGGCGCATTTTTCGGATGCCGACATTTTTCTATGACCAATGAAATACTGGTCAGGGAAGGCAAAACCCCCATAGAGTGGTAATAATTCGGCTTCGCCACATATACTTGGGCGCCTCGGTAATTGCAAACAAGTTTGCATTACTCTCGGCTTCTGCGGAATTTGGACTTCGTCCACATATACTTGGGCGCCTCGGTAATTGCAAGTAAACTTGCATTACTCTCGGCTTCTGCGTATATTTGCCATTGGCTTTTATACTGTTACGCCTCGGCCAAGCAAAATCGAGCAAGCTCATTTGCTCCGCTCTCGGCTTCTGCGTATATTTGAAAATTAATAAACACTTAAAAATGGCAAAGGCATATATTTTTCTGGCAGAAGGATTCGAAATAACGGAGGCGATGGCCCCCGCCGATATTCTGAGAAGGGGAGGCGTTGACCTGAACATAGTATCCATAGGCGACAGTCTCAATGTAAGAAGCGCACAAGGCATATCAGTCACTGCCGATACCATAATTGACGGCACGATTCTATATAACATAAGCACAAGCGACATAATGGTCTTTCCAGGAGGGATGCCTGGCACCGTACACCTTGCGGAATGCCGCCCCCTTATAAAGAAAATGCAGGACCACTTTTCCATGGGCGGAACGGTAGCCGCTATCTGCGCGGCCCCCGGGCTTGTCCTGTCATTGCTTCCATTGGACAGGCTGTCTGCGCAAAAAGAGCAAATCAGAATGACCTGCTATGAAGGATTTGAACACGAGCTTATCGCAAAAGGAGTATCCGTTGTAGACCCGCGCACAGGGGTCGTAGAGGACGGCAATATAATTTCATCCAGCGGTGCGGGGCACGCAATAGATTTCGGGCTCAGGATTCTCGCCCGCATAAAAGGTCCGGAAATAGCCGGCGAAGTCAGAAAATCAATCATGCTATGAGCAATATGAAGACAGCCGTATTCCCTGGATCGTTCGACCCGTTCACACTGGGACATCTCGACGTGTTGCATTCAGCCCTGAAGCTCTTCGACAGAATCATAGTCGCCGTCGGCTACAATTGCACAAAAAAAGGGTTTCTCTCCCCCGAGTCAAGGGTAAGGCTGATCGAAGACTCCGTATCGGGCCTGAGGATGCAGGGCGCATCCATAGAGGTCATATCATATACCGGGCTCACTGTCGACCTTTGCCGTAAAACCGGTGCGGGCTATATCGTAAGGGGACTCAGGACTACTACAGACTTCGAGCTGGAGTCCGTCATTGCCCAGGCAAACAGGGAAATGAACCCCGAAGTGGTATCCATATTCATTCCGGCATCACACAAATACTCATTCATATCCTCAACAGTAGTCAGGGATGTCATAATAAACGGAGGCGACGCTTCATGCTTCCTTCCTGGCCATATAGACATTTCCGGATATATGAACAACAACGAAGCAGAAAATGCATAATTTCGGCAAATATATCATATCATTCCTTATCCTGGCATTGCCGCTGGGCCATTCCAGCGCCACTGAAATGACAGACAGTCTGCCAGGAAGCGATTTGACATACAAAGACATAGAGATGGTCATGCACGTATTCGACGGCATGGCTCCCTCAGAGGTCATCCGGCGCGCCGACACTTTTATACAAAGCGGCAAGACAAAGGAGGAAACAGCCGTCATAGCCTGGTACGCCTATAACTATTATCGTTCCTCGAAAATCATGGGCTATGAGGAAATTGCCATATACATAGCTGACAACTACTTCCTCAACGGGGCATACCAGTGCCCTGTAGACGGAGGATACATGGCAATGAAACTTTTCGCCGACTATACCAGAAGTTCGCTTGTCAGAATGCCCGCACCTATAATATATCTGCAGGGCCCGAGGGGAGACACCGTCTCCACGGCAACCACTGGATGGGAAGACTACTCTGTCCTCTACTTCTATGATGACGAGTGCCCGACCTGTAAAAAGCAGACTCCTGCACTGCTGGAATACCTGCAGTCGGCAAACGGCATGAACTTTCTGGTCACAATGGTCTTTACGGGAGATGACTTCGACAGATGGAACTCGTTTATCCGCAAGACAGCCGGACAGTACACAATGCCTGAATGCGTCCGCATAAGGCATGCATGGGATCCGGAAATCACATCCGACTATGTAAGGAAATACGGAGTCGTATCCACCCCTCAGCTGTTTCTTGTAAACAGGACGGGGACAATAATAGGCAGAGGGCTTACGGCTGCGGCCCTGGCCGAAGTCGTAAGGATAGAGGAAAGCAGGCCGACTTCGAGGACCGCCCTCTATGAAAACATATTTTCCCCCGTTGCGGAGACCGAAGACAGTACCGATGTCACAAAGATAGTGGACATGTTCTTCAACGACACGAAGGACAGCCCCGAACTGTTCAACGAGATTTTCTTTTCCCTGTACCAGTATCTTAAATCCTCCCCTTACTACATATTCCAGAAAGGAGCAATGTACCTTGCCGACAAATACATCCTCGGCATGCCTTCCATGTGGGAAAACGTAACATTCATCTCGTCCGGAGTAAGTTCCGGAAGCAGGATACGCGCCGGATACGCAACGGTAGACGATTTCATGGAGGACACCCGTACTGCAATAGACATGTTCTACCGCAATCCGCTCGGCAGGCCCGTCTCCGATCTTGCACTGCGGACCGAGAAAAACAGGAAAATGAACATCTATTCGATAGATGCCGGATACACCGTCCTTTATTTTTACTCCCTCGACTGCGGCCTTTGCAGTGCGGTGACCGAAGAAATGCACCGGCTCAGCGACAAATATGCAGATAAAGACATCGAATTCGCCGCAATATACGTGGGCAAAAGCCCTAAATGGAAGAAATTCGTGAAAAACGGGAATTTCGGATGGGTCAACCTGTGGGACAGGAAATCCGAATCATCCATGTTCGACCTCTACGACCTCATGGACGTGCCCGCCATATACATTCTCGACAAGGACAAGAACACGATTGCAAAAGACATAAACCCGGAAGTGCTCGAAAATGTCCTTGACTGGCTGTTAGAATAGATCCACCATGATAGAAAACCTCTTTAAAGGCATAATAATAGGACTTTGCGCATCGGTCCCCCTCGGGCCGATTGCGGTATTGTGCATACAGAGGACATTGAGCAAAGGCAGGAACTCAGGACTCTTTACGGGACTGGGTGCGGCCGTATGCGACACATTCTTCGCGGCCATAGCACTTCTCAGCCTGTCTTTCGTATCCAGGTTCATCTCGGACTACAGAGGATGGGTAATGCTTGCAGGGGGCATAATAGTATCTGCCGTAGGCATCCTGCTTTTCAGGAAAAACCCGGTAAAACAGATACAAAGGCTTAAATCCGGAAAAACTGCCCACTTGAAAGACTTCTTCTCTTCATTCCTGATGGCGCTCAGCAATCCCGGAGCATTTTTCCTGATGCTCGGCCTGTTCGCCTTCATAGGACTCAACACCGAATCGGCCAGGCACGGCTACATTGCGGCCACAGCACTTACAGGGGTCCTTACGGGGGCATGCTTCTGGTGGACAATACTCGTATACTGCATCAACAGGTTCAGAAACAGGCTAAGGATAAAGCAGCTGATAATACTGAACAGGCTGGCCGGAGTAGCCATAATGGCCCTCGGGCTGATTTCCACATTCCAGGGGATATTCAGGCTCGTCTACTGATCCCGCCTGCGTCCGATACAGTAATAGCGGAAACCGTAACGCTCCACTTCCGCCGGATCATATATATTACGGCCGTCAACTATCACATCGCCGTCCATACGTTTCTTAAGTTCGGCCCAGTCAGGTATGCGGAACTGCTTCCACTCGGTATGCAGGGCCACGGCATCCGCACCCTCGGCCGCCTGGTATATATCCTCGCAATAAGTAACCCTGTCCCCGAAATACATCCTTGCGACCTCCATGGCTACAGGGTCGAATACCCGCACACCGGCTCCGGCCTCCAACAGCATGCGGACAGTCTGGATTGAAGGGGCCTCCCTCATATCGTCGGTACAGGGCTTGAATGCAAGTCCCCATAAAGCGACGGTACGCCCGGCCAAAGAGCCGCCGAAGGCTTCGGAAAGCTTTTTAAACACCACCTTCTTCTGCATACCGTTCACCTGTTCGACAGCCTCCAGTATCCTCATTCGGAAACCGTTTTCTTCCGCCGTATGTATGAGGGCCTTCACATCCTTCGGGAAACACGATCCCCCATAGCCGCAACCGGGATAGAGGAATTTCGAACCGATTCGCGTATCGGAGGCTATACCCGCCCGCACCTTGGAAACATCGGCTCCGGTAAGTTCACACAGCCCTGCGACTTCATTCATGAAACTTATCCTTGTAGCCAGCATGGCATTGCTCACGTACTTTGTCATCTCGGCCGAGAGTATATCCATGAATATCACCCTGTAGTTATTAAGCAGGAAAGGCCTGTAAAGAGATGACATAAGCGACCTGGCCCGGTCCGAATCCACACCGATGACGACTCTGTCGGGTGTCATGAAATCCTTAATCGCCACCCCTTCCTTGAGGAACTCGGGATTTGACGCTATATCGAAAGGAATGTCCTCGCCCCTCAGCCTCAACTCATCCCGTATCCGGTCCCTTACCCGATAGCAGGTGCCGACGGGAACAGTGCTCTTCATTACCAGCAAGGTATATTTCCCGATATGCCTTCCGAACTCGGAGGCCACCTCCATAACATATTTGACATCCGCGCTGCCGTCTTCCATGGGCGGGGTACCGACTGCGATAAATACTATCTCTACCTTGTCCATACAGGAAGCCAGCGATGTCGTAAACCGGATGCGCCCGTCCCTCATGTTCTTCGCGAGAAGTTCCTGGAGTCCGTCTTCGTAAATAGGCGGTATGCCGTCATTCAAAAGCCTTATCTTTTTCTCGTCCTTGTCCACACAATACACATTTGCTCCCATCTCCGAAAAGCAGACACCGGAGACAAGGCCTACATAACCGCTTCCTACTATCGCTATATTCATTTTTTTGCTGAATTTATGCTTGCAAATTTAGGTTTTTTTTAAAATTAACGCATAAATTTGCGTCCAGTTTAAACGCGCCGCAGGCTGTTCTGGGCGACACGGCGCCGATAAAAATAAATCCAAACAATAAAATGAGACGTTTTCCATTTATTATTTGCACGTTGGCCATAATAGCCTCCTGCTCCGAAAAAGGCGATGAGCCTGTTCCTCCAACTCCTCCGGAACCGCAACCGTCATCCGGATACTATCAGGCCGCTGTCTCCGACAACGGTTTCGCATCGGAAGATCTCAAAATCACCAGAGACTTCGCATCGGGTGACCGCATCGGTGTATTTGCCGTAAAGGAAGGGGCCGTTCTCGACAGCATCGACAACCTGTGCGTTACACTCGGCGACAACGGCTGGGAAACGGCAGACGGGACGATGCTTACGGCAGATTCAGACATAACATACTACGCATACTGGCCCTACACCGAGTCCCTGCCCTCTGATATACACCCCGAAGGGATAGATGACTACAGCTTCTTCTCGGACGTTATAGACAAATGGGAAGTACCGTCATCCCAGGAAAATGCCGGGACATTTGAGGCGGCAGACCTTATGACGGCCTGCGGAACTGCAAATGGCGACACCCTCAGTTTCGCCATGAATCACCAGATGTTCCTTGTCATTACTGAGCTGCCGCACAAAAGATACATATTCACTAATGAAAACGGCCTGCCTGACTGGAATGTCCCTGCAACGGACATAACTTTTGAAGGATTCGGGCCTTACAGGCACGAGGACGGTACCTACAGATATATTGTAAACCCCATGTCCCCTGCAATGACACTCTCCGGAACATACGGGGAAGGAGAGGAAATGCAGTCCTGGGAATATCGGACGGAAGCCGTTGCCGGAGGACTGTATTACAACAAGATAGGCTCCGGCGCGGAAACTGTGGAGCACAACCTCCAGGTCGGGGACTATTTCCTTGCCGACGGCAGCCTTCTTCCGAAAGACGCCGACCCGTCGCTCATATCATCCTCCGATGTAATAGGAATCGTATTCCAGCTGGACCAGTCCAGAATCGGCGAGGCTGAAAAAGAAGCTCTCGGAGGCAATGTCCATGCACTGGTCATGGCGACAAAAACAGTCCAGAACGACAATTATTTCGCATGGTACAACAACAACGGCGTATACTCGAGGGACGAAACGGAAATAGGCATGGTCAGCACCTATGACGACGACCCGTACAAGGCATTCGAACTCAGCGACGCCGATATCAACGGCTATGCCAAGACAAAAGCATTGCGCGAACAGAGGACAGAGGATTATGAGGCAGGCTACTACGAAGCATTCAAAGCGGCCGCAGACTTCCGCAATGAAGTGGGCGGCCCGTCCGAATCGCTCAACACGACAGGGTGGTACATGCCGTCCTGCGGACAGGCTTTCGACATTCTGCGCAACCTCGGCGGTGTAACCCTCAACGACAGTGACGGGTTCATAGGCTCCAACCTGGCCAGCTTCTACTGGGACGGGATCGGGCCCGTTGTAACCAACCTTAATCAGGCAATGTCAAACGTATCTGATGAAAATAAAAACGACTTCAAAAACAGCGGATACTATTGGACCTCCTCGTACTGCCTGGATGACGAAGCCAGATACTACGGAGTAATCGACATAGGCTCGAATGTCATGTGCGTAAGCACCTACAAGAGAGACATACTTCATGTGAGAAGCATACTTGCGTTCTAACCATAAATAAAACAATAAACGATGAGAATATATAAATACATTCAGACTATGGCCGTTGCATGCTCACTCTGCATGCTCGGCTGCGCATGTTCCGACAACTCCGAAAAACCGGAGCCGGAGCCCGGACCCGGGAACGACTCCACTTCCGTAGCGGTAACCGGCGTGAGCATTGTCCCCGAATCGGTAGAACTTGAAATCGGAGGCAGCTACAGGCTCACGGCTGTAATAGTTCCGGAAGATGCCACGAACAAAAACGTGGCCTGGTCCTCTTCTGACGAAAACATCGTGGATGTAGATGGGGAAGGCATGCTTTCGGGTATAGCCGAGGGCGAAGCCGACATAACTGTAAAAACGGAAGACGGGGAATTTACCGCCACGTGCAAGGTAACGGTCTCTCCCCTGCCTGTCGAAACAATAGATGTAACAGGCGTTACCATAACCCCTGAATCCGTGGAAATCGAAGAGGGAGGCACGTTCGTCCTGCATGCGGAAGTCATGCCTGAAGACGCCACGAACAAGAACATCACCTGGTCCTCTTCCGACGAGAGCATAGCAAAAGTAGGAGATGACGGTATAATAAAAGGCGTGGCCGCAGGGAATGCGGATATAACCGTAACGACAGAAGACGGCGGATTTACCGCGACATGCGCAGTAACCGTCAAGACAGTACCGCAGAAAGAGTTCCCTCTCCCTACCTGCAGGATTCCTGCCGGTACATTCCTCATGGGAAGCCCTGAAAGCGAACCGAACCGCGGGACAGATGAACTCCAGCACCAGGTAACGCTCACCAAAGCATTCTATATGGGTACATACCCTGTCACCAGTTCCCAATATGCGGAATTCCTCAATACCGTCGGAGTAGATGAAAGCGGCATGTACCAGACAGCAAATGACGGCACCCAGCTTCTGCTGGTTGCGGACAAGTGGGGAGTACTGTATAAAAACTCCGAATGGGTGGCAGCCGACGGATATGAGGACTGCCCCGTCATAGCCGTTACATGGTACGGTGCGGATGAGTATGCCAGATGGATAGGCGGACGCCTTCCCACCGAAGCCGAATGGGAATACGCCTGCCGGGGAGGACAGACCGAAAGCCTGCCTTTCGGGATAGGCGACGGCACAAAACTCACTTACGGAATGGCAACATTCTGGAGCCTGTACTCGTATGACCTTGCAAAAGGCGGGAAATATGAAGACCCCAACAACATAGACGTTGGCCGTCCCACACCTGTAGGCTCCTATACAGCAAACGGCTACGGCCTGTACGACATGCACGGCAACGTATACGAATATTGCTCCGACTGGTACGGGGACTATCCATCGGAACCCCAGACAGACCCTCAGGGAAGCACGCCAACGGACTATACCAAAGTAATACGCGGCGGTTCCTGGCTCACGGACGGAGTATCGGCAAGAAGTGCCGACAGGGATCATTTCTATCCCGGCACATTCGACATAATCGTAGGCTTCAGGGTAGTATTCGATGAATAACAGAAAAGGCACATGAAACACTACAGGTATCTGACAATAATCCTGCTTGCACTTGCTGCAGCCGCCTGCCGCCCTGACGGAGAGGATAACCCGGAGGCCGTTCCCGTCACAGGCATAAGCGTGGAACCGGAGGAAATGGTCCTTGCCATCGGCCAGACAAGGCAGATTGAGGCTACCGTAGCCCCCGATAACGCCACGAACAAAGACGTAATATGGACTTCCGCCGACGGCGGCATTGCCACAGTCGGCCAGGACGGCATCGTTACGGCCATAGCAGAAGGAAGCACGGAAATAACAGCTGCGACCGACGAAGGCGGATTTGAAGCCGTATGTTCAGTAACAGTACTTGCGGAAACAGTGAGCGTTACCGGTATAAAGGCCGAGCCGTCGGAAATGTCGCTCACAGTCGGAGAATCGTTTGTCATAGAATACACGGTACTGCCTGAAAACGCATCGGACAAGGGTGTGAAATGGTCTTCTTCCGACGAGTCGGTTGCAACGGTCACAGACGGGACCGTTGAAGCTGCCGGTACCGGAGAAGCTACCGTCACCGTTACTACAAATGACGGCGGCTTCACTGCAGAATGCAAGGTTACCGTAAACCCTGCCGGTCCTACAGGCATAACAGTAAGTCCGGAAAGCATCAGCATCGGAGTGGGCAGCATGACCATGCTTAACTACTCGGTAATCCCTGAAGATGCGGAAGATCCGGGCGTAACATGGTCATCTTCCGACGAGTCGGTTGTAACGGTGGACGATAACGGGACCGTAACAGGCAAGGCAATAGGTACGGCCATTGTCACAGCCACTACCACAGGAGGCGAATTTTCCGATGACTGCACGGTCACTGTCAGGGAAATCGATACGGACGAAACGGCATTAATTCCCGCCGGGACCTACATGATGGGGGCGCCGACAAGCGAATGGCAGGCTTGGACCAATGAATTTCCCCAGCATCAGGTAACGATAACAAAGCCGTTCCGCATGAGCGTGTACGAGGTCACAAACGCCCAGTATGCCGAATTTCTCAACACCCTCGGCATAGGCGAGAATGCCCAGGGCCAGGTAACATACCACAACGGTACATCCGAAGTCACGGAAACCCAGACATTCATAGCTGACAGCCGTATATGGGCCGGCACACCGAACGAAAGCGACTACGGCCTGCATTTCGAGGACGGGCAGTGGATACCTGTCGAAGGATGCGCCAACTATCCCGTAACATACGTTACATGGTACGGTGCCGCGGCCTACGCGGACTGGGCGGGAGGCCGTCTCCCCACCGAAGCCGAATGGGAATACGCCTGCCGGGGAGGGCAGACCGAAAGCCTGCCTTTCGGGATAGGCGACGGCACAATACTTCGCGAAGGCATGGCCAACTACAACTGCACATATTATTACGACTACAATGAAGGCGGGCAGTACAGGGACGAAGATGCACAGCCTCTGGGACGCCCTACCGACGTAGGGAGCTATCCCTACCCCAACGGTTTCGGCCTGTACGACATGCACGGCAACGTAATGGAATGGTGCCAGGACTGGTTTGACAACTATACCGACGGGGCAGCGACCGACCCCACCGGCCCTGCCACAGGGGAATGGCGCATTGTCAGGGGAGGGACATTTACAGTCTCAAGCTCCTGGGACGCAATATCATGCCGCTCCGCATACCGCACCAGCGCATCTCCCGGATACACGCTGATGAATTGCGGATTCCGCGTTGCATTCGACAACTGAAACTGATAAAACAAGCAATAACTGTAAAGAAGGGAGGGTGACCCAAAAGGAGGAATTTCAAGGCTTGCGAAGATGAGGAAACCGCAGTGTACTGGCCGTACATAAGGATTTCCGAATCAAGCGTAACGCAGAAATTCCCCTTTTGGGTCACCCTCCGATTCATTCAATGGCGGATACTCCCGTAATTACGCCTACAAGGTATTAAAATCTACAAACGCTACATCCCCGACAATATTCCCGTCAGCATCCTTGTCGGCAGCCATGATAAAATAATGCGTATCCGGCCATACCTCTACAGGTATCTGGGCCCATTCGGGCTGTTCCCCGTCCACACACTCTATCGTCATGTCACCATGGCCTTCAAAAGGATAGAGGGCTGCCATGAGTTCTTTCAGGCTTTCCTGGTCGTCAGGATCCCAACCGGGGACGAGCCACTCTAATGCATCATATTCCCCGCTTGTAAACAGAAAACCGGTTTCCGAGAGGGAAAACACCCTGAAAGAATAAGAATTTTCCGTTGCAGACAGAAGGGTCAGGTATTCCGGAACAGAAGCCGTCTGAATATTTTCGGATGCCGAGGATATCGCGGGCGTATCCCGGTCCGTCCCGTTGACTGCCGTAGCGTTCACGGTATACACCGTATGCTGCTCGAGTCCGTCTACTGTTATTACAGTCAGGGTATCGGTCAGGTCGGAAGAATAGACGGTGCCTCCGTCCGGAGAAAATACCTCGACAGAGGCATGTTCGGCAATCCCGACCTTGACGCTGAAGCGTATTGCAAAACACCGCTCCGACTCGCCGAGTTCCCCTGACAGGTCGGTTATGACAGGTATCTCGGGCGGATAGACCGGAGAAGGGGCGCGTTTACATGAAAACACCAGCATGGCGGCCGACAATGTCATGGCCATGTGGAAAATCAGACTGACAGTTCTTTTCATCGTATTGAAATTTATTAAAAAACCATAGTTTACTGCAAGGAGGACAGGTCCACCTCTATTGCGGCAGGGAAGAGCCGTGCAGGGTCGAAGAAGAGAGAGCAGCTATTCACGATATGCATGATATCGGGCTCAAGCATGCCCCTGAAGACCTCGGAGCCGTTGACATTAAGAATCACTTCGCTGCCGAAGTCCACCATTTCCGGACTCAGGTAAACGATAAAGCGTCCCTCCTGCGTAGGGCTATAGCTTCTGTCGAAATCTAATTCTATGCCGTAATAAGGATCGGTCTCGGTTGTCGTATAGGTGACATTCTCCACTGTCATGTTCACTGTGTTGCCGTCTATGGACATTACATAGAATGTCCTCGCGCCTCCGTCATTGGCCCTTTCAAGCACCTCGATATTATAGAATCCCTTCCTGTATGCGCCGTCCATGTCAAAATCTTCCCAGGCCACATATTTCGGATAGGGGTTACGCCCGTACTGGCTCATCCAGGGAGCAGTAGGGTAATAATCTATTATATGGCCCGAACCCTGTTCCAGCTCCACCTTGTGTACGTACAGCCCTGGATGCGCAGCCTCGAGAAGATCGAATGCCTCCCCGGTCGATTCCGTAAGTTCATTACGGTAAAAGCCGGTATCTTCCGAACCGGTCCTCAAGGAGAAGGCAATATTCGCACAATTCTCCACGGGAGCGTTCCTCAGCGGCTCACCTCCGGCCATAGGGCCTGCCGCTGCAAGGTAATCGGCATAGAATGAGGCAAGTCTCTGGCTTCCGTATCCTCCCTCTGATATACCGAAGAAATAAACCCTCAGAGGGTCTATGTCACCGGCAACAAACGCAAGGCGCAAAAGCTTCTCCCAGGCATACTGCTTGGACTTCAACCACCAGCGGTAATAGTCCGTATTGGGAATCTGGGGAATGAAGTACGCGGAAGGGGCATCATCGAACTCCTGGCACAGACGGAGTCCCGTACTCCATTCGGAATTTTTGTCCCCCGAGCCGTGCATATACACGAAAAGGGGATATCCTTCGGCAGGGGAAGCTCCCTTTACCCCGTAATAATAAGGCATCCCCGAATTGGGTTCAAGTTCCTGGGGAAGATACATCGTATTCGCCTCTGGAGAAGAAAGGTCGCCCAGTCCGGCAAGCTTCTCTTCGGGATACTCGTTGTTGGCGTCTTTCCACAAATTCCATATATCCTCGCGGAAACTGTCTATGCTGTCGGAAGGGATAACAAAACTCCCGTCATACAATACCCTCTTTCCCTGCAGGGCATACGTGAAGTTGCTTTTAACTGGAAGGTCATAGTCGGGAATATTCACTATCGTGTCGTTCCCGTCATCCGGGCCTGGCTTTTCCGAACCGGCCCCGCCTTTTTCACATCCGGCCGCAAAAAAAAGAGAGGCAGCCGCAAACATCGTCAGGTAAAACGTCGTCCTAATCATAACACATAAATAGAAAATCTTACAAAGATAAATAGAAGCCGAGAGCAATGCAAGTTTGTTTGCTACTGCCGGATTTTTCGGATTCTCCTCTCTTCTTTCATTTCGGCTGCCCTCTTCACTGCGGGATACCTGTCCTTGAATTTGGCAAAAGTATCCCTGGAAACATTAAAACGTGTACATATACGGGATATGGGTACATCAGAATCCAGAAGCCTTATGATTTCCCTCCTGTTTTCTATCAGGGTATTGGTCTTGGTATAGCTTCCCCTGCGCCTCCCCAGGGTGACACCCTCGGCCTTCCGCAATGCCAGGGCCTCTTTCGTCCTCATGCTTATAAGATTGCGTTCGAGTTCGGCCACCAGTCCGAAAGCGAAGCAAAGTACCTTGGAGTTTATGGTATCATCGAAAGAATACCCTTCCTTGGTCGTGTAAAGGTTGATTTTCTTCTTGAGGCACTGCCCCATAATATACATCACATCAGTCAGGGTCCTGCTTAGCCTGGAAACTTCGGTAACAATCAGGGTGTCCCCGGCCTTCATCTTTCTGAGAACAGAGCCGAGTTTCCGTTCCTTTTCATTTTTACTGCCGCTTGCAACCTCAGTAACCCACAGATCCACCGACATGTTCCTGTTCTTCGCAAAACGGCTGATTTCATCCTGCTGGTTGGACAAATTCTGCTTGCCCGTACTCACGCGTAAGTAACCGATTATCATACTCGCTTAATTTTTAATGTTCGGAGGCAATATCGCCCTACATAAAATTAAGCAGATATAAAGTTCAAATGCACAGTAAAGCTATACGGTAGGCGGCAAATGAAAGAATATAGGCCAGAAGCGTAGTATATACGACCACAAAAAGCCCCCATTTCCATGAACCGCTCTCTTTGGATATCGCGGTGACAGTAGCTACACATGGGAAATAGACCAGGACAAACACTATGAGGGATACGGCAACGGCCGGAGTAAACACATGCTCTCCGGAAGCATCCAGGCCGTCCCTGAGAACCGCAGACAGGGATTCCCCTCCGCCGGCCCCGTACAGAATAGACATTGTGCTTACAACCAATTCCTTTGCAGCCATACCGGAAAGCAGGCCCACCCCTATTCTCCAATCAAATCCGAGCGGTTGCACCACGGGCTCTATAAAATGGCCTATCCTTACGATAAACGGTTCGGACTGCCCGCCGTGGGGAAAATAGCCGAGCGCCCAGATTATTATCGTAGCGACAAGTATAATGCTCGCCATCTTGGTCAGATAATGTTTGGCCCTGCCCCACATGTCGGCGACCACCGACATAAATGTAGGTATGCGGTAAGGCGGAAGTTCTATCACGAACGGGGTATCGTCCCCCCTGAAGAAAACCCTTTTGAATACAGTAGCAAGCACACCGGCCAGGAGCACCCCGAGAAGATATACGGCAACTATTACTATTGCCGGCCTTTCAGGGAAAAAGGCCCCTACCAGGACTACATAGACAGGCAGCCTTGCACTGCAGCTTATAAGCGGGCTGACAAGCATCGTGAGCAGACGGTTGCCGCGCCCTTCTATCGTCCTCGTTGCCATTACGGCCGGGACATTGCAGCCGAATCCCATAATCAGCGGGATGAAAGCCTTTCCGTTAAGTCCTGTCCCGCTCATAAGCCTGTCCATAATATATGCTGCCCTGGCCATATAGCCTGTATCCTCCATAATAGAGATAAAGAAATACAATATAAGGATATTAGGCAGGAACACCATGACACCCCCTACTCCGGATATAATCCCGTCTGTAAGCATGTCCCTGAACATGCTTTCAGGAAGCATGTTGCAGACCAGCCCCGAAAGCCATCCGAAAAAGCCCTCTATCCAGATCATAGGATATTCCCCGAGTACGAAGGTCGCCTCGAACATAAGCCACAGGAACAGTACGAAAATCGGGAATCCCCATACCCTGTGGGTAAGGACACGGTCTATTGAAGCCGTTATCCCTGCCTTGGCGTTTTCTCCCTCGACTATCGACTTCAGCGACCGGCCTATAAAATCATACCTGCAGGAAGGCACATTTTCCGATATGCCGTTATCGTATTTTCCTGCAAAAAATCCTTCCGGGTCCTTGGATGCCACTTCCCTTATATAGGATGTCTGGCCGTAGACATTCTGCAGAAGCCTGGTATTGTCCGCATCACCCTCCCTGACCACAGCCTCCAGCAGCTTGTCCACCCCCTTGCCGGTACGTCCTACCGTAGGAATCACCCTCACCCCGTATATGGACGAAAGAGCGTCTGTGTCGACCCTGGAGCCGGAACGTCCGAGCTCGTCGGACATGTTCAGGGCCAATATGGTTCTCAGGCCCAGTTCCCTGAGCTGCAAGGTCAGGTACAGGTTCCTCTCCAGGTTCGTGGCATCTACCACATTTATTACAGCATCGGGCTTGTTTGCAAGCAGATAATCCAGAACCTCCTTTTCCTCCGGACTATAATACGACAGGGAGTACGTCCCGGGCAGGTCCACTATCCTGACATGCCTGTTGTCAACTGTACAGAAAGCCTCCTTGGGGGCGATAGTAACGCCCCCGTAATTGCCCACCTTCTCGTGAAGGCCGGACATCTTGTTGAAAATGGATGTCTTGCCCGAATTGGGATTGCCCACAAGTGCCACCGTATAATCGGTCCTGACATAGGTATAGTCCTGCATGATGACATTGGCCGCATCCTTTTTCCGGATTGCCAAGTCGCTTCCCTTTATCCTGACATGTATGGGATCGCCGAACGGCGACCGGCCCACGACATCCACACGGACCCCGGGGACAAAACCCATTTCCTGCAAACGGTGCATAAAGGCCGGGCTTCCCGTAATCTCCTTTACAACACCGAAACCGCCTTTGCGTATATCCGACAGAACCATCTTGAAATTTTCCGGCAAAAAAAGGCCGCATCCCCATATTCTGCAATCCCAATTTAGGGCTACCGGCGGCCTCTGTATCCCAACAAAAAAGGATGCCTGCTGCGACACCCTTTCATGTATAATAAAATTAATTCTGTTTCTTCTTGTAGCGCTGATAGTATTTGTCGACACGGCCTGCTGTATCCACAAGCTTCATCTTGCCCGTGTAGAACGGATGCGAGGTATTTGAAATCTCGACTTTAACAAGCGGATAAGTAACCCCCTCGATATCGATCGTCTCCTTGGTCGCGATACAGGAGCGGGTAATAAACACGTGCTCATTCGACATATCCTTGAAAGCTACAAGACGGTAGGTTTCGGGATGTATTCCTTTTTTCATCTTATTTGATTTTATTTTGGGCTGCAAAAATATGCATTATTTGCAAACTTGGCAAATTTTATCCCGATTTCACACCAAAGATTTGACTCTCACAGGATGTTCCTGATAAAGAAGATGTCTCTTGGCTTTCCTTATCCACTTCTGTTCCTCTACCTTCATGTGCTCCTTCAGCGCCGCCCTGCCTGCATGCCCGTGCAGGTAGGCGTTCATCACGGCATCACCGACAGTTTCCTCCAGCCCAGTTCCAATGAAACCGGAGGCGGATGAGCACAGAAGTCGCAGGATCCTCAACGAATGGTCTACAGAATGGTAAGGCACATCCTCCCTGCGCAGCAGCTGAAGCCCGTAACACCTTTCGGATGCATATATCCCGGATGAAGGCACAAATGCCACACGGCGCACGCAACATCCCGGGTCCTGTACTTCATCCATAAACTCCGCGCTTTCCAGCAGCGGCCGCAGCCACGGGGCGCCAATTGTCTCCGGCACACCGGCTATCCCACCTGTCCTGGCCAGATTGGCCGCACCGATAAAAGGGAGACGGCGGTCTTCCGGATAATTCATCGCAGGATAAGCCGCGTGCGATATAATATGCAAAGGGAATTTCGCGACAAGCTCCGAATAAAGCATGCTCGCCAGTTCCCCTGTAGTCAGGCCGTGCCTGTGAGGCACGCCTTCCAGTCCGGCAGACCTGCCGAACCCTTCCGACACCGTACCTTCCACCCTGTGCCCGGAAGGGTTGTCTCTGTCAAGCAGATAGACAGACAAAGGTATGCCGCTGTGATAAAGCATCTGGAACAAGGCATACAGCAGAAAGTCCATCCTGCCGTACCTCGATCCAGAGTTGGAATAGGATATTATTATGGCATCCACACCGGAAAACATCTCCGGGACAAACGGGAACCCGTCAGTACCGAGCGCTGTAAAACGGCATCCCCCCATGCCCATGAAACCGTAGCCGTCCACATCCCCGTCAGCCCCGCAGGGGTAGTCTCCGAAAATGCCGTCCGACGGAAAGAATACCCTGGCAAGCCGGCCGCTGCGGTATATGTCCTCAAAGAGATACTTCCCCGTTTGCCGGTTCCAGGCAGAAGAGTCGCACAAAACGGCAAGCCGGCCCTTCTGCAATACTATATCAGCCTGTTCCTCAAGAGGCGTAGTCCTAAAAGAAAACATCAGCCCTTTATCCTTTCCGCAATTGAAATCACCATCCTCGCTATCTCATCAGCCTTGCGCCCGTCCTCAGCCTCGGAATAGACTCTGATAATGGGCTCCGTATTGGAACGGCGCAGATGGACCCAGGCTTTCCTGTCCGTAAAATCTATCTTGACACCGTCAATATCGGTAATCCTCTCCGCGGCGAACTCTTTCTTTACCTCCGAGAGTATCCTGTCGATAACCTTCGCGTCAGACAGTTCTATCTTGTTTTTGGAAATTTCATAATCGGGATACTCCGAACGCAATGCGGATACCTTCCCGTTCCTGCGGGCAAGATTGCTCAAGAACAGGGCCACACCTATCATGGCGTCCCTTCCGTAATGCAGGTCGGGAACTATGACGCCTCCGTTGCCTTCCCCGCCTATAACGGCTCCCGTGCGTTTCATCTCGGCAACCACATTCACTTCCCCGACTGCCGATGCGTAATAAGGGCATCCGTGAGCCGTGGCCACATCCCTCAGTGCCATGGATGATGAAAGATTGGAAACGGCCGGCCCCTTGCGGTTGGCAAGCACATAATCGGCTACGGATACCAAAGTATACTCCTCCCCGAAGAAAGTCCCGTCCTCGCATACCAGCGCCAACCTGTCTACGTCAGGATCGACGGATACCCCGAGATCAGCCTTCTCCGCCCTTACCGTATCGCACAACTGCGTCAGATGTGCCGGCAGTGGCTCGGGATTATGTGCAAACTGCCCGTCCGGCTCACAATTAAGCCTTATGCACTCAGCGCCGAGAGCCTCCAAAAGACGCGGCATGATAATAC
>DVLA01000010.1 GCA_018715745.1 Candidatus Coprenecus stercoripullorum | reverse complement strand
ATAGAAGGCAGCCTCCCTGCGCAAGCGGCAATATCTGTCCAGATACCTTAGTTTCACATTAAGTACAGCCGCCTGAATGGAATCCAGGCGGGAATTGCACCCTATGATGTCATGATGGTACTTTATACGCTGGCCGTGATTAGCTATCATCGAAATCCTTTCAGCCAGCTCCGGGTCATCCGTAAAAAGAGCCCCGCCATCGCCATAGCAGCCCAGGTTCTTGGAAGGGAAGAAAGATGTACACCCTATATGCCCTATCGAGCCGCTCTTACGCACTGTCCCGTCCCTGAAACGATAGTCACTGCCTATAGACTGGGCGTTATCCTCGACAACATACAGCCCGTATTCGGATGCAATTTCCATCAGGGCCTCCATGTCGCAGCACTGACCGTAAAGATGCACCGGTATCACAGCCCTGGTCCTTTCGGTTATCGCCTTTCTGACTTCGGCGACATCGATATTGAATGTTCTGGCATCCACATCTACAAATACCGGCTTAAGAGAAAGGAGCGCGATAACCTCGGCTGAAGCCACATATGTGAAATCAGGTACTATAACCTCGTCTCCCGGCCTGAGGCCAAGGGCCATCAGGGCTATCTGCAGTGCATCGGTCCCGTTGGCACAGGTCACCGCATGGGACGAACCGTTATAGGCCGCCAGCGAAGATGCGAACTCCTGGACGGCCGGACCGCCTATAAAACGGCCGCTGTCCAGGACATCCCTTAATGCCCCGTCAATCTCTTCCCTGATTGCCATGTACTGCCCTTTAAGATCGACCATTTCCATAACAGACGTATTTTACCATCCGAAAGGATGAGGTGCCAGCGGAAGGGCCGCAAGCGGATGGTAATCCCCCTTAAGGCCTATCGGAGCCGTATTTCTTATTGTGCTGACTATCTCTATGCAATTGCGGGCTTCGCTTATCCTGAAACCTTCCCCGCACAGAATCCTGCGGTAACTTTCCGTATGGAGCTCGGTAAATCCGGAACTGAACTCGAATTTCTCCCCGTCGATAGTTATCGTCCTGTATGTCCGTTTTTCTCCCTGTACGGCATCAGGAGGAAGAGTACACGGGTTTATACTGAGGAAATAGCGCACCCTGGCCCTTTTGAGCCCGAGAAACCCTGCCACCCTGTCATGGCTCTTCACATGGACAATATTCTCGCTCACCGGCCCGAATATCCACTGCAGCATGTCGTAAAAATGTACGCCGATATTGGTGGCGACCCCTCCGCTCTTATGCTCGTCTCCTTTCCACGAGGCATAGTACCAGTTGCCCCTGGCCGTAATATACGTAAGGTCCACATCATATACCTTGTCCGCAGGCCCTGCGTCGATTTTCTTCTTCAGGGCGGCTATGGAAGGATGCAGGCGGAGCTGCAGTATATTGTATGCCTTATGGCCCGTCTCCTCCTCTACTTTCATCAGGGCATCTACATTGTAGGGATTAAGTACGAGAGGCTTTTCGCATATCACATCGGCCCCGAGACGCAGGCCGTACCTTACATGGGCGTCATGCAGATAATTCGGTGTGCAGACGGAAAGCATTTCTATGCGCCGGTCCGAGCCTTTCAGCCTGGAACAGTGCCTGTCAAACAGTTCCTGTTCCGTAAAAAAGGCAGCATCGGGAAAATAACTGTCCATTATGCCTACACTGTCAAAACGGTCATAGGCTGCCTGCAGTATATTCCCTGTATCCTTAATGGCTCTCAAATGGCGGGGAGCGATATATCCCCCTACCCCTATAAGTGCGAAATTCTTCATGACAAAATAATGGTTATGCCTTGATGTTCTTGGACAACGGTACGCTTATCCCAAAATTCACATTGAAATACGCCTTATTCACAGGCAGCCCCTGGGGGGTCATTGACAAATAAGTATAGTCACTGCCTATAAAGAAGTTAAGCACTTTTCTCGGAACAAGGGTAATCAGCCATCCCACAGACTGCCGGCTATTGAGGAAAGAATAGGACAAGGCGATGTCGAACCATCTGGCCGGGGCATAATTATATACCAGGGTAAGCTCGTGTTCCGTCCTGAACCTGTCAAACCTTGCCGAATAAAGCAGCCCCACATTCATCTTGTCCTTGAGGAAAGAATAGTCCGCCCCGACATTCAGGGTGGCGGCAAGCGCCACTGTCTTTCCTTCAGAGGAACCGGTCTGCCTGAATGCAACCATCTCGAGCATCTGGTTTCCAAGTTCCGAGAATTCGTCCCCGAGATTTCCGCCGTTTTCAAGAAGATTGTCCGAACCGTCATAGACCACTTCTTTTGAGGCGGAAACGGCAGTCGCGCTTTTTCCGCTATAGGAAATGAATCCGAGGTCGGTCACTGAAAGGGAAAATCTCAGGCCGTCGGCAATATCCTCCGGCATTTCATAGACGGCCCCGAGGTCGAACGAAGCCCCGTATCCGGAAACTCCCAATGCGGAAGGGTCGAAGCCGATACCGTTTACGGCACCGTCGCTGTCATATTTAAGATAGGGTCCGGCAGCCATCATGTAACCGGATGCCGCACTGCTTATCCTCCACATGTCGGAACTCATGTCTATATCCATCCTGTCTATCGTGGCGCTTATGTCCATAATCCCCACGAGGAACTTGGCTTTCCCTCCTATTCTCAACCCCTTTACCCACTCGTCAAGCCCGCGCGAATATCCTAATGATGCATAAAGGTAACTGTTCGCGTTCAGGTTCAGATCCCTTATGGAATAGGTGGAAGGGTCCGAGGACATGCCGCATTTGGCGAATCTGAAAAGTTCTTTCGGCAGGGTCGCGCTGACACTGTTGCGCATCCCTACATCTATCGTCCAGAATGAGGTTCTCTTTTTCCCCGTAAAAAAGCCGACATTGAATATATCCATATCGAATGACAGATTCACATAATTCTTTTCGGCAAGAGAACCGAGGAACTGTCCGGGGTCGACATCCGGATGCATGAATGTCCCGAGCGAACCGTCCTGAAGGGGGTACATGAAAGTAGACATTCCCATATTGCTCTCTATCGACAGGTCCATGTTCGTAAGTGCCGGGATGCCTACGAAGCCATGGTCCGGTGCAAAAGCGGCATTCATTTTATGGTTCAACAGGGAATTCCTTACAAAATACCCTGTCCTGGTCTGCGCCTGGACAAATCCGGCAAAAACCGGTATTGCGGTTAAAACCAATAGTAACGATATTATTTTTTTCATAATCTGTCAATTTCAAAATTCGCTGTCCTTATTCAAATCCAGTTCTATGCCTCCTGGTATGCCTATATTAAGATCCGCCATGATATATGAGTCATTCCTGAAAGGCTGTCCCGGGACAGGGCCGGAAGTCATCCTGAACTCGACCGAGATGGCGGAAACATCCGAATAGGAAGGATCCGGGACAGATTCGAGTGCAATATCGGAAACTACGGGAGCAAGGCCGTCCCCCATCCCCCCTACAGTCTGCGTGGAAAGAGGAAGTCCCGTAGGACGCATTGAAGCATCAAGGAACGCAAGGCACAGTTCAAGGTCCACGGGGAAGGTGTTGGTCACAGTCCCCCCTATGCGCAGGGGATATTCCTGCAGGAGGCCGGTAAGGTCTTCAGATATGTCGTCAAGACCCGTAATCGTATCCCTGTATATCATGTTCAGTTCCTCTCCGAAAGAGAAAGGCACGACAAAATCGAAACCGGCCCCGAGAATATAATCCGCGTTGCAGTCAATCACATGACTCTCGGAGGGGTCCGTACGCGGTACCACCCTTATTCTTATATCATCCGGAATCTTTCTCAGCAGGGAATTAATGTCCGCCATCACCCAACTGTAATCTCCGGGAATATCCGCCGGTTCATCACGGGATATCCAGTATTTCTCCGATTCCATATTCCCGGCCGAAGGCGACGAAGGTGTAAGGAGAGTTACATTTACCGAATCGGTCGCCTCCATATCCCTGATAACCGACACCGATATGTCCGCTACCAGGGGAATGCCCGAATTCGTGGATGCATCTGCCAGTATATACGGCGCATAGAAATCAAGGCTGACATCCTCGTCTTTCAGGAAAGACGGCACGTCATCTATCCCGTATGTCTCGTCTATCTCGTCAAGAATCCTGTCTACTGTTCCGTAACACAGTTCAGGATATATGGGTTCGTCCGTCTCTCCGTTTCCGGAAACGGCCACAGTCATGTCCATATCGAACAGGGATAACGCAATGTCTTCCGCCGTTTCCGAAGGCACGGCAAATGTCATGCTGTTTATGACAAACCTGTCGGAGAACTCCAGTATATCCTCATCCGTCACTTCGTAAACGGCCGAAAGAATGGGGGCATCCGAGAATATGACCTCGCCCTGGGGGGTAAGGTCTCCCACGAGAGTTACTATATTGTCCGCGACAATAACCTCTGGTGCATAATTATACCGTTCCGGCGTAGCAATCTCCATCCTCACCTCCATATCCTCCGGCAGGCTGCCGCCTACAGGGGCAAGCACCATGGAGGCAGAGAGTACCGCATTGGAAAACAGAATGCTGTCCAGTCTTTTAAGCCCGTCATCCCTGCCTTCCTCAAATGAATATTCTATTCTGAATTCCTTGTTGACGACGACAGTAGCCTCGGATGTCCCGTTCCCCGTCTCCTCCAGAGGGGGCAGCACCGTCTCATGCGAT
The DNA here is from genome assembly GCA_018715745.1 of Candidatus Coprenecus stercoripullorum. Lineage (GTDB taxonomy): Bacteria > Bacteroidota > Bacteroidia > Bacteroidales > UBA932 > Coprenecus > Coprenecus stercoripullorum. The sequence goes on along the minus strand of DVLA01000010.1, from coordinate 2,770 downwards.
GCGTTGAAAGCCATCGGATCTATACTCAGGTCCTCTACATAGTCATTCACGGCAATAGTATCGTCCAGTGAATATGTAAAGTGCAGAAGCAGATTACCGTCCCCGTCAGTCTCGATATAATCGAAACCGGTAGTGTCTATAAGGGTAAACAGTCCCATCGTATCAGTCGTGCCGAGAGGTATGGTGAGGGAATCCCCGCCTATGGACACTGTAAGGTCCACTTCCCTGTCAAGGGAATATTCCTGATGGCAGGATGCGGCAACCGAAAGAGCAAGGGCCGCAACAGCAAGTTTTACAAATGTTCCAATCTTCATTTAGGTCTTTTTAAAATTTTGTGCAAATATACTGAGAGAAAATGAACTTGTTCAACTTTCATTGTACCGGTCATACCCGTTCGATTTCCCCCGTGTACCATACATATCCCCTTACGGGGCCGTATCCCATCTGTTCCATCAGCGACATGTAGCGCCTGACCTGGCCGGCATAGGCCTTATGCCGGTGCTTGCCGAACTTATAGTCTACGACTACAGCTTCCTTCCCGGAGAACATCACCCTGTCCGGACGGTAGACCTTGCCGGAAGGAGTCACGACGGACGCCTCGTTCCTCACTGTATATGAACCGTCAAACCAGTGCATCTCCCTGGCTTCTTCAAGCATGTCCCCGATAAGGGTCACGAGGCCGGCCTTCCCGGCTTCGGATACAAGTCCGGCCCTGCATGCCTTCTCGACCGCAGGCACGATATCCTTGTCCACAAAAATATCCGACAATATGGAGTGCATGAGTATTCCTTTGTCCCTGAGGGCCTGTGTTCCGAAAAAACCTTCGGAACGGCGGACAATCCGCAGCCTTTCCCCTGTCCTGTGGAAAGCGCACGGACAAGAGACGACATTGTCATCAGGAATACCTGCCGGAGCATTGCCTCCTGGGCCGGGGGATCCCGACTCCCAGAGTCCGCCGGGGCATTGTTCCAGTGGAAGATAGGCATGCAGCAAATCGCTGACAGAGGCGTACCGTCCATTTTCAGACAATGTCCCAGGCGCGAAAATCACCAGTTCCCTTCTGGCCCTGGTAAAGGCTACATACGCCACATTGAAGGCATCTATCAACGAATACTCCTTTTCGCGTCTGTAATCATCCGCAAAGACAGTCCTTTCAAGAGACGAGCGTTTTCTAAGGGGAACTATCGGAAGCCCGTCGAAAGGCGGACGCCCGGGAACACACCACAAATAGTCGGAGCCGCCCTTTCCCCCGCCTGAAAGGGGCCATTCCATAAAGGGGACTATAACCGTTCCGAACCCCAGGCCTTTCGCCTTGTGTACCGTAATTATCCGGATGGCATCATTCCCTTCCGGCAAAGGTATCGGCCTGTTCTTACCGGTCTTGTCCCACCAGGATATGAAGCCGTGCAAATCCGAGCCATTGGCCGAGGCATATTCCAGGACCGTATCGAGGAATGCCTGTATAAAGGCAGTATCCACAGTGCCGTCTTCCACGTTTTCCCGAATTATGTCCATACATGCATCATACAGCGAACCCTTTCCCGAATCCGGAGAGGGCTTCAGCGCCCCAAGCCTCCCGGCAATACTGTCCGGGTTGTCGATACACCTGAGTGCATTCACAATACGCGATACTGTCATTGATGACCCAAGGCTAAGCGAGTCTTCGGATATTATATCATAGCCGGAAGACACAAGAGTACCGGCAACCGCCTGTCCCTCGGCATTGGTCCTTACTATAACGGCCATATCCGAAAGCCTGCAGCCCGCACTCCTGAGACGTTCCACCTCACCCGGCAGCATTTCCATGACCCTGTCCCTCCAGCCTGTATCCGCACTGTCAGGGACAAACTGCACCTTTACATACCCTTCCGGTATATCCCCGGCAGGCAGCTTCTGCCTGATGTCAGAATACATGCGCCCGAGCCGGGCAGTGCCTACCCTGTCCACGGCATCGGAAAAGAAACCGTTGTTGAAGGAGACTATGCTGCTGGAACTCCTGTAATTGCAGTCCAGGGTCGAGGTTTTCACGTTGTATGCGGAAAAATCATCGAACACTTCGGAGTCCAATATGTTCCAGTCGGAATTCCTCCATCTGTAGATACTCTGCTTGACATCGCCCACAATCATGGAATCATTCCCGTTGTCCAGCCCCTCCCTTATAAGTGGAAGGAAATTTTTCCACTGCAAGGCGGAAGTATCCTGAAATTCGTCTATCATATAATTGTCAATACGCCCTCCCGCCTTCTCATACACGAAAGGCGTATCGCTGCCGTCTATTATGCGTGAAAGCAGCGATGCCGTATCCGATATCAGCAACAGGTTCGCCCGCCTGCAATAGTCCTTTATTTCCGACTGTATGTCCCCGAGAACGGCAAGGACCGACATGTTTTCCCTGATTTCAACCGCCGTATGGTAGTCTTCAGAAGAAAGCAGCCCGACTGTATCCGCCACTATCTTCCCGAGGCCGGCATTATACGCGTTTGTTATTGCAGCCTTGGTCTCAGGCGTGGCGGATGCCGCATACCATGTATCGACTCCTCCTTCATTGAATTTGAGAAGCGAGGCCGACGGGGGAGCCAGGATACCTTCTGCGAGAGATGTGAATACGGACATGGGCGAACGTTTCCCGTATTTGAAGTCCTCGGGTTTCAGGCCGCAGTCACGCATTATTGCAACCGCCGACGAGGCAAGGGAGGCTGCCCTGCGGCGGTAATCCACAATTATTCCGTCAATACGCGCGGAATAATTCCCGATTGCTTCCCTGTCAAGG
>DVLA01000001.1 GCA_018715745.1 Candidatus Coprenecus stercoripullorum | reverse complement strand
CGCCATTGCCGTATCATGTTCCGGCAAGCTGCGCAATATCGATGCCGACAAGGTCTCGAGCGCACCCACCCAGGTGGTAGAAAACATGTTTGCTACCCAGAGCGACAACGGCCGGCTCTCCATGCGCATGGAGGCGGATTTGATGGAGCGCTTCGAGAAGGGGCCGGGCATGTCATACGAGGATTTTCCGGAAGGTTTCAAGGTCTTTGCCTATAATGAGGAAGGGCTTCTGGAGACGAGGATAGTCTCCGACAAGGCCAGGCACACGACGGAAGAGGACAACGAGCAGTGGGCTGCATACGGCAATGTGGTTATAGACAATTTCATCAAGGGGGAGAGGATTATGACCGACACCCTCTATTGGGACAGGGAGAGGGAGATGATCTATACCGACTGTTATGTACGCCTGTCGTCCCCGCAGGGCTTTATGCAGGGATATGGCATGGAGTCGGACGAGATGGCCAGAAACGCACGCCTCCTGCGTCCGTTTGACAGTTACGGGATAGTTGCCGAAGACTCTACCGGCACCGCTTATAGGGACACTGTCAATTTAATAGGTCCTAAATTATAGAGATATAAATAAAATTACTATCTTCGCGTCCTATTTTGTGATAACTAATTTAAGTATATAGAGATGGCAGTTTTAGAGAAAATTCGCGTCAAATTGGGGATTCTTATAACGGTGCTCATAGCAGTGGCCCTTTTGTCATTTATAGTGGATCCCGCAACCCTGGAGACAACTCTCGGGTATTTCTCGTCCAAATACGATGTCGGCAGGATAGACGGCAGGAAAGTGCGTATCGACAAGTTTCAGCAGGATTTGGACAGATACCAGACCATCTACACCCTGACTACTGGCAGCCAGGCTGTTCCTGAAGAAGCCATGCATACTATAAACGATCAGGTGTGGCGCGATCTTATAACCGATATGTATATTGTGCCGCAGATGCGCAAGGCCGGGCTTAATGTAGGCGAGGCCGAGCTCGTTGACCTGTCCCAGGGCAAGGAAATATCCCCTGTTATTTTGGGAAGTTTCTCGGACCGTTCAGGCGAGTTCAACAGGGAGCTGTTCATGCAGTTTATCCAGAGCATCCCTAACGACCCTACCGGCAATTCGGCTCTCTATTGGGATTTCCTCCAGCATGAGATGACGGACAACCAGTACTATGCGAAATACGCCTCCCTGCTTTCCAACAGCAATATACTTACACCTGTCGAACTGCGCAGGGAGATAGACGAGAACAATATCACCTCCGATGTGGATTTTGTCCTCCTGCCTTACGGCTTTTCGAGGGATACCACCATCAAGGTGAGCGATGAGGAAATACGCAGTTACTACAGGAAGCACTATGACGATTACAGACAGAACGCTTCCCGCGACATCGAATTCGTAGCCTATGAAGTGGTGCCTTCGGAAGAGGATTTCAGGCTTGCGGAAGATGCCATAAACCGGCTTTTCGATGAATTTTCCAGGACAGCCAGTCTCAAATCGTTTCTTGCCCGCAATTCCGACACTCCTCTGCAGGAGTACTATTATAAGAAAGGCGAACTTGAAAGCGCCTATCCCGAGCTGGACGAATTTGCATTCAGCCGTAATCCCGGAGTACTTCCTGTATACCGCAAGGACAATATGTTCATAGCCGCAAGGGTGAATGACGTAAAGACCATGTCGGACTCAGCCTTTGTACAGCATATCCTGCTTGCTCCTACCGACCAGCAGAAGGCCGACAGCCTTGTCGGGGTTATCCGTCGCGGCGGAGACTTCGCTGCGCTTGCCGCGGAATATTCGCTGGACACGAATCCTGACGTGGCCGAGGCGGGAGACCTGGGCTGGATGACACAGACGATGATGTTGCCCGGAATGGAAAAAGTCTTGGAGATGAAGGCAGGTGAAGTTGCCAGCATGAGTACGGGCTATGGAATCCACGTTGTCCGCGTCAAGGAAAGGACGGCCCCCGTCAAAAAGGTACAGCTGGCACTCCTTACTAAGGAAGTCGTGGCCGGCAAGGAAACGTATCAGGATTACTATTCCCAGGCCAACAGCCTCGTGGCCCGCTGCGAGGGCAATATTGCCAACTTTGACAAGATAACCATGGAGGAGGAACTTCCCGTAATACCGGTAAACAATGTGCTTGAAAGCGCAAGGTCCCTGTCCAAATATGACAATGTAAGGGAAGTTGTGCGCTGGATCTATGAAGCTGAAAAAGGCGATGTCTCTCCCATTATCACGATAGACAACAATATTTTCTTCGTAGTGGCCCTTAAGGAGGTACGCGAAGACGGGCATGCCCCTGTCGAGACTGTGGCCCCTGCCATAAGGCGTCAGATTTTCAGCGACAAGAGGGCCGCGAAAATGACAGCCGAGGTAGCGGCCAAAATCGAGGGTCTGACAGACATCAACGCTGTTGCCGAAGCCCTCGGGGAAACGGTCAGCAGCAGGGAAGGTATAGCGTTCGGTTCCCTTAATACCGAATCCCTCGACCCTGCGTTTATAGGCGCCCTTTCGGGAGCTGAAGAAGGAGTAGTTTCAGGGCCGGTTGCAGGTAATATAGGAATCTACGTATTTGTGGTAAAAGGCCGCGAGACCGGGGCTTTCTATACGGAGGACGATGCCAGGATAAAGGCGTCCCAGGTACAGGCCTATCAGATTAATGCATTGCCCGGCATATTCTCGGAGAGAGGGGACGTGAAGGATTACAGGGCGAAATTCTTTTAGGATTATTTGAAGGATAATATAAAGGCAGGCTGCACACGGATTCCAGTGCAGCCTGCCTTTTGTATTTTAAACTCCGTTTACAATCACGCTTCGCCTCGGCATTGTCTGAACGAGTTCCGCCACTGCACTCGGCTTGCAGTTTATTTTATATATCAGACATTGAACAGGAAGTGCATTATGTCGCCGTCTTCCACCACATAGTCTTTCCCCTGTGTGGACAGTTTGCCGGCAGCACGGCATTCAGCTTCCGAACCGTATTTTACGAAGTCATCGTACTTTATTACTTCGGCACGGATAAAACCCTTCTCAAAATCCGAGTGGATTACTCCGGCGGCCTTTGGAGCCTTGTCGCCTTTATTTATGGTCCATGCCCTTACTTCGGGCTCTCCGGCCGTAAAATACGTACGCAGGTTCAGCAGGTCGTACGCCGCACGGACAAGCCTTTCTACTCCTGACCGTTCCAGCCCTATTTCCTGCAGGAACATCTGCCGTTCCCCGTAAGAGTCCAGTTCCGCTATTTCCGATTCTATTTTGGCCGCAATTACGAGAATCCGGGCGTTTTCATCCTTAACGGCTTCCCTTACCCTGTCCACATAGGCATTGCCGTTTGCGGCGGAAGCCTCGTCTACATTGCATACGTACATGACCGGCTTGTTGGTAAGCAGGAAAAACTCCCCGGCTGTTTTTTCGTCTTCTGCATTGTCGAGAACGACACTGCGTGCAGGCTTGCCGGCGGAGAGGGCTTCCTTGTAGCGTATCAGTATGTCGCAGGCGCGTCTGGCTGCCTTGTCGCCCCCGCTCTGCGCCTGTTTCATCAGTTTGGAGAGGCGGTTTTCGACTGTCTCGAGATCCTTAATCTGCAGTTCGAGATCTATTATCTCCTTATCCCTTACGGGATCTACGCTGCCATCGACATGCACCACATTTGGGTCATCGAAACAGCGCAGGATATGCAGTATTGCATCGGTCTCACGGATGTTGGCCAGAAACTGGTTTCCCAGTCCCTCGCCTTTGCTGGCGCCCTTGACGAGTCCCGCGATGTCGACTATTTCCACAGTAGCCGGTACGACCCTTTTAGGGTGGACCAGTGATTCCAGTACATTAAGGCGCTCATCCGGGACCGTGGTAGAACCTATGTTCGGCTCTATCGTGCAGAACGGAAAGTTGGCCGCCTGTGCCTTTCCGGAGCTGATACAGTTGAAAAGTGTGGACTTGCCGACATTGGGAAGTCCTACGATACCGCATTTCAGGGACATATTCTTATATTTTTACCTTTTGTACCGCAAAAATACACAAAATAGCGGTGATTGCTTAGATTTGCACGGAGAGGGCAGGAAAATGAGGGGCAGGGCAATTGCATGTGCGGCGATAATAGGCTTCTTTCTGGCAATCGGCAGTGAAGGAGCGGCTTCAGGACGGCAGAGACCGGTCCTGCTGTTCTGGAATCTTGAAAATTATTTCGACCCTTTCGATGATACCCTGACGGATGATGACGAGTTTACTCCGGACGGATACAGGCACTGGACATGGGACAGGTTCCTAAGGAAAAGGAATACTATTGCCAAGGTGCTTATATCCGTACATGATGTATTCGGAGATTTCCCGGTAATTGCCGGCTTTGCGGAAGTGGAAAACAGAATGGTGCTTGACCAGCTTGTACGCAATACGGCTCTTGCCAAATTGGGCTATGAGGTTATTCACAGGGATTCTCCGGACACAAGGGGGATAGATGTGGCGTTGATTTACCGGAGCGGGGCATTCGAGCCGCTGGAAGTGGCCGCACTTCCGGTTGATGCCGGCGGCCGTAAGACCAGGGATATACTTAAAGTCAAAGGTGTCATGCGTGACGTGAGCCGGGATGCCGATACGCTTGAAGTCTATGTCGTGCATTTCCCCTCTAAATTCGGAGGGGAGAAGCAAACCCGCCATTTCCGAATCAGGGCGGCGGAGACATTGTCCGAAGCGGTATGCGGAGGGCGGGCCGGACGGGTGATTGTAATGGGGGATTTCAACGATACGCCGGATTCGGAGTCGGTGCGTCTTGCCGGCAGCATGTCGGGGCTTGTCAATCTCGCTGAACCCCTTCATGAAAAGGGTCTTGGGACGATAAAGTACAAAGGGAGACCGGAACTTATAGACATGTTTCTGGTCTCGCCCATGCTCGGGGAATCGGACATGCTCATATATGAAATGCCCATGCTTATGGAAAAGGACAGCAAATTTTTGGGATACAAACCGTACAGGACATATTACGGTCCGATGTGGCATGGCGGGGTAAGCGACCATTATCCTGTTGTACTTCTTCTGAATCTGTTTCCATATTCAACGAACTGACTATTCGTTGGAAGCAAAGCGGTATTTTTTGTAATTTTGTATCAACAGACCGCATCATAAAGAATAGAGACAGCATGGATTATTCCATATACAGTTACTCGCTTTGTGTCGCCTTGCCGTTGATGCTTTTCTTCGGCTTTTATTTTCTCTTTGCCAGGACACCGGAAAAAGCCATTTTCGATAATTACCTGCGCTCAAGGCGGATTATGGGAACAGCGATGCTGTTGCTTGCAGCCAATTATTCGGCACATTTCTTTTTCGGAATCAGGTTTGAGGATGTCAATGCCGCCATACTGATGAACCTCTCCACCTACTTCCTGTGCTACTGGCTGTTCAGCTCGGCGCTTACCACGCTGCTTGACCGCTTCTACATCACGCGGCGGAGGTTGCGGACCCACCTCGGGCTATGGCTGCTGTTCTCCGTCCTTTCCGGAGTGATATTGCTTCTGTTGCCGGACGGCACAATACAGAAAATCGGATTGGCAGTCATGGCGGCATGGCTGGTCGGCTACGGGCTTTTCCTTGTACGCAGGTTGTTGCTGGCCTATTACAAGGCGGTCCGCATTTTCAATGATACGCATTCGGATGACTTCGGGTCGTACATCAAGTGGATGTCCGTCTTTACATGGTGGACTGTCATATTCGGCATAAGCTGCGGATTGCTTACATTCCTGCCCGATGAATGGGTTTTCGTCTGGATACTCTCGTCCGTCCCGTTCTACATCTACCTTTTCTGCTGCTATCAGAACTACCTGCTGTTTTACGAACAGGTGGAGAGCGCCATGGAAAGCGAAATAACTTCCGAAGAAGAAATCCTGTGTGAGGCTCCTTCCTACC